>JAGHAI010000055.1 GCA_021161555.1 bacterium | reverse complement strand
CTCCTTATCCTCCAAAATTTTCCAATTAGATCCTCGTATATCGCTTTAAATATATCCACTTTAGGCTTACTTTGAACGGTTTCTTTGAAGGTAGTCCTCAGAATTTCAACAATTTTACTACCAACTGAGGGGTCGATCCATATCCATGAAAACATATCGGAGCCTCTATTAGTAATTTCCTCATTCCCATTCAGGGACGGATCTTGTCTGGCTACTCTAGCCAGCCAGACGAGGTAGGTGTGGATGATAAAAATATCTTCTGACGGGATTTTCCCATATAATTTATACATCTCGTCGCGCCATTTGTTGAAAAATTCACTTCGGGATACTTCGTGATCTCTGAACAACATCTTAAGCATCTTAGAGCATGCCATGAAAGTTTGACTTTTTGCTCCCAGTTTTTCTAGGAATATCTTCTCATGGGAGGACATAAGGCTATTCATTTGGGCATACCACAGAGATTAATAAATCTTTCGTCTCGCAGTCTGCTTATCTAAAAAGCTCATTGAATTACGTTGAGCGCTATTCCTCTGATACAAAGCATTAAAAGAAATGCCAAGCATCATTCGCATGAGACTTATTATTGCATAAGTGAGCTATCCGTTAGTATTCCTCTCAGTATCACGTAATCCCCCTCCGGCAACTTCGCCATCCCGCTCCTCAGATGCCCGGTCCAGAATCTCTTGTTCTTGATGAAGCTCAGCCTGGGGATTAGCGGCTTGAACTCAACCGGCCTCTTCGGCACAATCACGGGCCTCAGTCTTACCCTGTTTGGGTAGGTTCCTCCCCTGAAAACAGGCTCGGAACTCTTGAAGGGCTCTGAGGCCACCTCGAACAGCCCCGCTATCCTCGGCGGTATGACCTCGTCCCCCCTCTTCTCGGACATGACGTAGATAAACGCCAGGTCCCCCTTCCTCACCCGCCTGACCATGTTCTCCCTGCTCCTCGGCAGACCCCAGACCAGCTTTTCCGGACAACCTCCCAGTTGGGGGCGTCGGTGACGAATATCCAGTAGTTGGGCATGGCAAGATCTAGAAACAAGCCGATACTCATAATCGTTGCCTAGCCTTAGCTTATGTATGAGGATTTGGCGTTTATTGACAGTACTAGGTTTCTATATAGGCGTGCTTGGTTCCATCGCTTACGGCCGCCAATTCCTACCCCGGAATTTAGAAATATTTTTCTGCTTTATGCGGCCTTCAAGATAGGGAGGGGGTATCGTTCATTCGAACATAAGATATGAGGGAATCAAGCATATACTAGAGAAGGTCGGTGAGGAGTTGGCCGTATCTGACAATTCATTGGCACGGACATTCCACTTAACATCTACTCTATCAGTCGAAATCCTGAGAAAGATTCCAGGCGTCGAAAAAGGATCCGCCGTGCAGCATTTGTGCTTGGCTCCCAAAGAATTTTCACTCGAGTTGGGGTATCTCATTTCTCCCCATTATTATCATTCCCGGGGGAGAAAGCGGCCCATCTTTACTCCTAGGTATCTTATACCTTCTATCCCCCTGTTACTAGCTAGGCCCGTATGCTATCTAACTTGGGGAAAGAAGTCCAGTAGGAGACTCGTTGAAGAAGGAGAGATAATCGTGACAGACTTGAGACCGAAAATTCTCCCGTTCAACCTCATGCAGGAAGGATCCGGGCACGTGCCCTTCAAAGCCTCCCTAGAGGGTACTCAAGGTTCGCCGCTATACTATGAGGAGGTCAACTCAGGGAGAATGGCCCTTTATCTCACCTTACCGCTTTCCTCTCCTCAAATTGGCGTCGCATCGATATCTCCCTATCTCCGAGGAGACAGGCTAATCGGGTTCATGACCATAGCACTCGGCTTGGCTGTGCCCTGCAAAGGCAGAAGCCCATGCCGAAGCCTGCCTAAAAGATCAGAGTTACTGCACATCGTTGGCCTTCCAAGGTCGTTCGAATATTCGGTGATATGCGTACGTAGCTTAGAGATTAACTATGATCCAGCTAGTGGGAAGCCGGAATATAAATTTGTGCCGCAAAATTGGATCGTCAAACGGAGAATAAAGGACATGCTGCTGTCGCGAAGGGCCCCCTTCGCTGCCATCACATTCCTGTTCTTGAGGTTCAATAACCCGAGCAGGGTCACCATAGTCATCTCCGATCCCATACTAGATTTAAGACGTCTCTTGAAGTATATTGTCGGAATATCCCTCAGATTATCTATTGATCCGGATGATCTCGACAAGAAATTTTTAGTAAAAGTTCCTGTTAGCAAATTCCTTCTAAACTTGAGGAAAATTAATGAAGCACTCTCGGGCATTTGGCCCAAAACCACTCACATAGATTTCGGTAGCATAAGTCAAATTGTCGGGCCTCCAATCCTCTTCACCGGGGAGTTCTTTGAGCTTATCTCTCCTCCATTTTACAACTGGTTACGGATATTGAACCTACCGATCCGACGTAGAATGGAGATTGATCTCGCGGTTGCCCGGTCGCTCGCGGAATCACTCGAGGAATCTCTTGGAGGGGCCCAATACAAAGAATCCTGGAATAATAGAGACGAATTGGATGCAATCCTCGAGCTGGTACGTGGTAGGCAAGTCAGCATAACTGCTAGGATTCCAGAGAAAGTGATGTTGAGACAGCAGGTGAAGGAGCTCTTGGGATATACAGACCTCTGGTACCTCCACCAAACCTCCGTCGGATTGAGATATACTCCTCTAACCTTCTGATCTGATCATTACTCGCTGCGAAACGGCTTAGAAGGACTTATATTATTTCCCTGGCGGCGT
>JAGHAI010000155.1 GCA_021161555.1 bacterium | reverse complement strand
CTTCTCTATCATCTCCTGATACTCCTCCTCAGTCTTCTGTAGCCCTCCATGTTCTTTAATCAGTTCGTCTATGGCTTCCATACACTCATTGTCATCAAGATCGTCGCATATATCCTTAAGGAATTCGATTACTTGGTGCTGATCCTCAAGGGAGTAACCTAGTTGGTGTAAGCTTATACCTCGTTTCCGGCATTGATTGACTACGTAGACCTTCCATTTCTTAATGTAGTTATCTCTAGCTACCCCTCTTAGAGAATTAATTTTACTTATTACTCCCATGATTACCACCAAGTAAAAAACGATTAATACCTATTTAGATACTAACGCTATAACTTCGAGAACCGCAAGTAAACAAACTATTATAATTATATACGCTATAAGAGCTAACCATTGGTAAACGTTAAACCCGAAGTACTTTAGGGCGTCGTGGTACCATTGCCCGAATAAATTAATTACCAGATTACCCCCAACTATTAAAGCAATTATCAATAAAGCGTATATAAAAAGTATCAATACAGATGCCGATTTACGTAAATAGTACTTCATACGTACACCTTAACTTTATTCTTATCAAGTATACCTAACTTGCGTAGAATGCTATTTGATAGTGCTATTAACTTCTTTACTTCTTCACTCAGTTCTAAGGCTTTCTCTATATCTTCCGGATTACCGTACTCCCTAATGTACTGGACGAAGTTATTGGCGAACTTAAGCATTCTATCACCCCACTCATTCACCTGCTTAATCACTTCGTACCGGAGAACTACATTAGCTAGTTCGTCGGCTTGTTGTTTAAGCCCCTTAATCGTGTGCTCTAACTCCTTTATCTTAAGATACTTCTTAGCTATGGTCTTATCTCCAGTCGAGTTAAGTACCTTCTCGTAGTAACAACCAAGATGGGCGACACCTACGCCTTTAGCCCACATAGCTACCTCCCCCCTATTTATTGGCTTACCACAGAAAACGCAGGTTGTGGGGTACTTAACGGCGATCTGTTTCCACTCCGATACCGATTTAGGGTCGCCTTGATCCCCGCTTAGGTATGCTAAGATCATCTCCTCAGTCGCTTGCCTTATGCTCACGCCTTTCTTACGTGCGTATTCCTTAACCTTGTAGTAAAGGACTTCATCAATGCTTACGTCCTTTAACCCCACGTCTCACCACCCTATGTGTTTCCACGTCAATAACCTAGTTACCGCCTTAACTACGTCTAGCTCCCTCTCCAGTAGCTTAACGTCTTCCGGATTAGTTATAACGGCTTCGAGCTTAACCCGTATGTACTTAAAATTAGCTACCTTACATAACCTAATTCTGTTACCGAGTGAGGTTTTGAACTCGTAAAAACATACTTCGGTTTCCGGATTATCCATTGCTCTTTCCCTCCTTCGCTATACGTTTAGCCATTTCCACAGGTATGGTTTGTTGTTGCGGTTGTGGGTTTACCTGACCCGCTACCTGTCCTTGCATCATTGTGTTGAATGCCCTTATTCCTTCCGTAACCATCTCCATGAACTTTTCAAACTTATCGGTTTGTTTAGGTGCCATAGGCATAGGTACCATAGGCATTGTAACCGCTTTACCTTCCTCACCCTCACTAGGCTGAGCCATCATAGCGTACCAGTTCATCATATTCATAAGCATTTGGTGGAGTGCTTGTAAGCTACTAACATTAGCGTAAGCCAACGTGGTGAAGTACTGCTGTGATGCCCAGTTAAGTAACTTAATTGCTATGTAAATCGCTTTAGGATCGACTCCCTCTAAGTCGTCTGGAGTTATTACTTTCTGGTACTTCTGCACACCTAAGCCGTACTGAGCATATTTTACTAATATGTTAATTAGGGGTTCACCTTGCTTGTCCGCTACCGCCTTAAGCTCTTCGTATATGTCCGGCATCTTTTTCTTTATGTAGCCCTCAATCCCCTTGACTTGAGCTAATTCCTTACTCATGGTGCGACCCTCAGAATCTTCTCAACCTTCTTACTTACCTCCCCATCACTTAGGAGTAGGTAAACTAAGGCTCTTAACACCCTCGACCTGTTTACGTGGTGGGCTTCACACCACTCGTCAAGTTGGTCAAGCATATACGTCGTTGTTTTGAAGCTAACCATTATGCCCGGAGCGTTAGTATCTATTAAGCTCACGGTTCACCCCCCTCCCCAAAGTAATCCGCTTCACACTTGCCATACCCTTCCCTATATCCCCGCTGGTAGCCATAGGTAAAGAACACTAGGCTGGTAGCATAGATAAACTTCCTGTCCTCCTTACCTAGCTTCTCCTTAAGGTACTTCATTATCTTATTGGGGGTTTGGTATGTGTTGAAGCCGTACTTAACTATATCCATTATCTCTTTAGATTCAGAATCGCTTATGTGAAATATGTCCTCTACGCTCTTGCCTTTGGAGTTTATCCTTATGCTAACCATTTTGCTGTGCACCCCCCAGTAACCTACTAACTAACTTATCCACTAACTCCTTAACGTAAACCGCACTTTCCCGATCCTCCGCTACCACAGTAAGCACTATTGTATCATCTATTAGGTCAATATCGTATGTCTTTATCCTTAACTTATCCCTATTCCTTAAGGCTTCATTTACCAGATCCGAGAACCTGTTTACTATATCTAGCAGGACAGACATATACACACCTCAATAATCATTGTTAATAAATACTTAATAAAGGTTGGGGGTTCTAAATTAGAAATAAGTAAAAAACGGTTTTAGGTTTAGACCGGGAAGGATCCGCTTACCGCCTTCTTGCTTGTGTAAGCCACTATGTCGTGCTTACCTGAGCTTAGCTTAGTTGAAGGCTGATACTTGAAGTACCCCTTACTGTCCGTTGATATAGAGTCCGAAACCGCTGTACCGTCAATAATTAAGTGAACAGTATCCGAGGCGTCGAAGTTGTACCCCTCTATCGTGTCCGCCTTCACCACGAGATAAGGATCTTTCTTCACGAACCTCTTGTAAGCCCCTCCCAGTAAGTCCTTAACGCCGGAGACAGTAACCGCATCAAGGTAAGGCACATCCATAGCTATACCAACAATACCCGCAAGTGTCTGTAGGAGACCGGAGCTTAGGAACTTAACCTTTTGCTCGAAATCTGCATACGCAGGTACCCTCTCTGCTAACTCCCTATCCGCTATATCTATACCTCCCCCCACGACCCCAGCGATACCGTACTCCATCCCCTTTTCCTGTAGCTTACGCATCATTTCGTCGGTGAACATTTTCTACCACCTCCTTAGACTGCTGGAGTTGGGGGCACTACCTGCGGAGCCAGTTGTGCGTTTTTCTGCTGTCTGTACATAGCTGAAGCTCTACTAATTGCCTCCGCCACAGGTACAACCCTATTAATCACGTTCTGCTTTATGTCGTTCGTCTTCTTCGGTAACCTAAGCCTTAGTAGGGCGGGTATCTCAAACTGAGTGTACCAGGGTTGCCATTTAGTCATGAAGCCGTTTATTGTCTCACTTGCCCATGTCTGGGCTGATTTCTCGATCCTTTCTCTAGCTCTACCAAGCACTTTATTAGGTTCTTTTATTTTAACTACTTCCGACATTTATAGATCACCATGTAAAATTTGTTTTAATAAATATATAAATGATATGGGGGTAATACTTTTTATTAAATAATTAGTAAGGATATATGTGGTACCCAAAATGGGGATAAAGTACCTTAAAGCCGAAGGAATAAGGCCTGCAAACCAAACAAACGCCATATTCATGTCGTATGAAGAGTTTAAAGAGCTGATAAAGTACCTCGACCTACTACCCATTAACGTAGTCATAATAAAAGAGGAAAACAGAAACGTGTACCTAATACCATCACTTAACTTACTAGTGTACACGCTGAAGGAGAGGGAGGGGAAGAAATGAAGATAATAAGCCTAAAGGTACCGGAATGGCTCCTTAACAAAGTAGATGAAATAGCTGAAAGGGAAGGCATAAGTAGGAGTGAAGTTATACGTAATGCACTAATCGAGTACATAAATGGTGGGAGGAAAACTTACCGACAAAAAAGGTTCATGGTAAAATACGTGGTTCTAAGCTAATTACTAACAAACCTTAATACTATACTCTTTTTAGCATTTACTAACTGATATAGCAAATACCTAAACTCATCATCTGTTAGATCCATATTAACCAATGCATAGGTAAACTTACCTTCATCGCTTAATATTACCTTCCCGTAAGCACTCCAATTATTAAAACCTCTAACCCTGACAGTCGTACCAGTTGCTTCAGAGTCTAAAACATCGGAAAGCCTTGTTGAATAATACATGTCTCTATCCATCTCATCCCTATACACGTGTATGGTTATATCATCACGTCTTATTTCAAGTAGTAAGTAATACATTGCTTTTTACTCCCTCCAAACCGTGATGACCTTACCGCCATCATCGCTTATTAGCATTAGGTAGGTCTCCCCGTCGCTTTGAGCCATCCATAAGGCGATTATGCCCGTACCCGCTACCCTGCAATCGTCGAAGTACTCAGATAACGCCCTCCTAACCGCCGGATCCCTTATTACTTCCTCAGCCGTAGCATTCTCCCACCTGTCGAAATCCCAGTAAACCGTTACTGAGGGAGCACCCTCCACCGCTTTGTTAAGGGTACCGGTCTGAGAATCTATTATCACACCCTCGTATTTTATCTTACAGGTCATTTTTTGGTTCACCTCATGGTTAATTACCTCATTATCTTAATAAATATTTACTAAATTACCCTACCCATAGGAAACACAGGAAATTATAGGTTGTGATTACCCCCAACTTCCTTTGGAGTTTTGAGGGGGTTTTCAGACCTCCCCCCTCCCGGGGTTTATAAGCTTTACCCAGAAAAGGGACTCCACGTCGCAAACAAAAAGAAACATTCGCACCCCCTAACCGATAGGGGGTAATGAAAAAAGTATAAAGAAATTCCTGCGTGAAAAGGGGGGTACCCTAAAACCACACAGGTGAGCCTTGGGGGTAATCAATCACGCACCCATTACCGGTAATCAACACCATGAACAGGGGGGTAATCAATGAGGTAAGGGTTTCACCCTTTGATGGGCAATATCACCATGAAGGGGGTAATCAATGGTCATGGTAAAGAACCTGTAATGGAACCTGTAATGGTAACCTGCAAAAAATTCATGATAATTTGATGATATTAACTACTCCCTAGGAGAGTTATTTTTTTACAGGTTAGAAAGTGGTAGAGGAGAGTTAAGGGTTTTTTTGTTGTAACTTAAAGTGTGATTCAGTTATGGTGATCGTAACCTGTAAAAAAAGAGTTTAGGTTTTACCTACGTCTTGAGACCGATATTAAAATCAGTAGAAGTATTATTACTATTATTATTACTATTATGTATATGGTGTTATTTTCGCTTCCTCCTCCGCTTGGTTGTGGTTGTGGTTGGGACTGAACATTAACTGTTACTGTTTTGCTATCATCCACTTGGTTGGTATCCATATTATATACTTCTACTGTGTAGATATATGTACCTTCCTGTGTGGGTGCCGTACCTGTTAAGGTTACAGTAGAGCTTTGGTTAGGGTCTACTGCTACCTGCTTACTATCTACTTCAACTCCGTTTGGATCCTTAAGCTTAATGTCCACCGCACCATTTGCATCCCCGTTATTAGTTACTGTTACGTTTATACTTAATTGTCCACCCGGTGCGACAGAGACGGATTGTGTATAACTTGTGATGCTAAAGCTTGGTTGTGCCCCCTGTATAATACCGACTCCGTAACCCCCAATATTCAACGTTGGTGGCTGTTGAATTACACCGACTCCGTAACCCCCAATATTCAACGTTGTAGTCCCGCCGGACATTGCTGTTTTACCTCCGTTAATGTTATGGAGGTACTATAATCACAACGGCTTTACCGTTATACTCGCTGAGATCAATACACCCGTCGCTACCCGTTGTTTTACTATCTAAACTGGATGGTAGTGAATAACCCCTTATCATTTGCCATCTATCAAGTTGGTTAGTACCCCCTATTTCCCCAACATATATGTTTTTATTTGCTAATGGTTGTCCTTGATTATCCTCTATGCACACAGACGCACCGTTAAATATAACCTTATAATATATGTCCGCTACAAGCTTATTAATAGAGTTTCCAGCCATATTAAAATCTGCACATATTATTGTGCCGTCATTACTAATATCGCCTTCCACACATACTTTAGGTAAGTCAATTGTTTGAACCAATCCGTTATCCTTATTCACTACATGTATCTTACTATTGCTGAAGTCGAATACGGCGACATCATCGCCTATTGGCATTGGTTGAGGTGTTTTACTACCCCATGAAACACCTAGATCATAGCTCTTAATTACACTCAAGTCATTAAGCGACCTGAATTGAACCACTATATTATTACTATCGCTTTTTGCTAATGTTACTAAATAGTTAATTGTACGTGTCTTAGGTAAATCTAAGTTTATTCCCGAAGTTTCTATTTGCATAGTATCTAGATCCATTATATAACAAGTACTAGGAAAATGTGCGTTGTCGCATACTATAACTCTGTCATCGTCAATAGAATAGAAAACATCGTAACCGTCAATCACATTAGGTAAATCCTCTATTTTTGACGCATTAAGTAGGTCATTGAATGAACCATAGTATAGCTTAAGGGTCGGCTTCCATGATATTAATATTTTATCGTGCTTCTCATTATATAATGCGTGTGTAAATACACTACTTACAGAGCTTGATGATTGAATATCCTTAACCACCTGTGGGTTGTTCGGGTCGCTTACATCATATATAGCTAAACGTGGGTAACCTGTTCCACCAGATGTATAGGTATATCCGTGAACCATTAACCATTTGCGGGAAGGTAAATATTGTACACCCAATGTTATGAATGAATTACATTCAGATCCTGTTATGTTAATGTGATCCGTTTTACCCGCTTCTAAATCGCTTCTCTTCATTAACCAGTTGTGGAATATATTAGGTGTTGATGTACATCCATATTCATCACTACCATATTGTGTATCATGGTACCACCCAAAGAATACCCATTCCTCACCATTAATTTTTAATATCTTTATACCGCTTGAAACTTCAATATCGCTAATATTACTAAGTTGTAGTAACTTAACTACCTGAACCATTTTTACCACCTCATAACTACCTCCTTAATGATGGTAATAATCCTTTTGATAAGCTGTATAAGGCGATCAGTAACGCTATTACTCCCGCCACTATTACCAAGTTTTTTAGCTTGTCTATCGTGTCTTCCTTGTCTTCGTTGTCTTCCTTGAGGGTTGTGGTTATGGCTGTTAGTGGGTCGTTGTATGCGTGGTCTATTGCTGTGGTCGTGGTGTTTATGCACTTAGCTAGTGAGTCCGGGTCATTACCGTATTGCTGTGTGCATTGATCTATTGCTTGCTGGGTTAGTTGAGCCTTCTCACTTACCAGTTTAGCTACTGTTTGGGTCTGAACCGACTTAACCGTAGCTACATACATATCCTTTATGTACCCTGTAACCACTACCGCACCAACTACGCCAATAGCTATTAGGATAAGGATAACTGCTAGAGGTACCGGATCCTGCTCGTAAGTAACTATTACCTTATTGTTCTGGTCGTCATAGTCCACGCTAATTATAGGTAGATCAATACCTAACGCCTTCGGTATGGACATAGCTACCCAGTACTGCCCACCCGTTAGTATAGTAGCTATTATTTGGCTGTAGGTATCACCACCTATAGGCATTAAGTGAGCCTTGATCAAGAACTCATACAAGTAATTAGCTATGCCGAAGTCATACTCAACCGTTACAGGTACCTTTGACTTAGGAGGTAGCTTATTTAGCTCAAGCGTTACGCTCGTGGCTCCCTGCTCTATCTGACTCGTGAACTTGCTATACATGCTTATGTAGTAGTATTTACCATCTGAACCGTTATACACCACCTCAATAATGGTCTTATCGCTTAGGTATTGAGGGTCTGGTAGCCCTAACGTTGTTTTCCCGTATCCCTGCATAATTACCGCATTTACCGGGTCTGATATGTACACGTATCCCGGTATGTTCTCCCCGGTATCCTTATCTTTAACGTCGAGTGTCCACTTGGTGGTTAAGTAAGCGATGTTTATAGTTGTGAGTAGTTTCTCCCCGCTCCCGTCGTCTCTAGTTATGTATAGCTTGTGTATCTGGTTATCAGGACTTGAAGCCAGTCCCGTTACTGTGAAGTTTACTTGAGTGGTACCCTTATTAACGGTTTCCGTGTGGAATGGGGTGCTTGATCCCGCCGTGTAGCTGTCGAGGTAGAACTTATAGGTTACGTTATCGCTTTCCTCAACTATGTTAAGATATACTGGCTGGTCTGAAGCTCCTATTATTGTGTGTACAGGTATGACCTTAGCCATATATGTATCACCTAATTAAGTCTCTGTTAATAAATATATATGTATAAGGGGGGTGGTCGTGGTGAGTAATAAATTAGTGTTTGATGATTATAGAAGTATTATACACGCATTCATTGGAGGTCTAGTAAAGATTTTATCAATAACTAACCACCTAATAGCTTTAGGCTTAATCCTGACGTTCGTTATATACGAGTTGAGGGAGAGGGATAACCACGAAAAAACTTTAGGTGATTTTATAGAGTTTATGGTAGGTTATTTAATCGCTTCCTGCTTAACTGATTGACCTAACTATCTTTATCAGTTCATCCTTACTGAGTCCTGACATCTTAACGATGTTGTCAGGAATGTCTCCATGATAACGCAGGTACACCTTGCTTAACTCTATCGCTCTCCTCCGCTGGGTAAACCTAGCGTAGTATATTAGTAGGGTGTCGAGGTTCTCCCAACCCACGCCTAAGTCAAACTCATCGCTCTTAGCTATCGTTTCTAGATCTACCCCCGCATCGATTAACCACACCACATGGGTACGCCTTAAGTCGTGGGGTACTATCTTATCAGTCCCGAACATTTCCTTTAGCTGGTCGCTGAACATCTCCCTTATCTTCCTTGCTACTTTATGTATCATGTTGTCGAAGCTGTGCTTTGTGTAGTTTAGGGTCTGCCATATATACCCAGTAGGCTTACCTAGCTTAACCCACAGGTTATATAGCTCTCTCGGCAATTCCGGGAAGAATAGATCAAGTCTTCCCCTCCACTCCTTCTTGGTCTTGCTCTCATATATCTTGATTACGCCGTTAGTCCAGTCTATCATGTCCCACCTTAAGCCCCACATACTTGATGGCTCACTCGCACCTATACCCTCCCTTGCACCTGTGGTTACGTGTAGCTTTAGATAAAGCTTCTCTAAATCCGTAAATAGATCGCTCTCCAGTATCTGCATAAACATCTGGTAAGGTATGTATGTCTCCTTCGGTCTAGCTACTGATTTAGCACTACCCACCTCGTGGGTGAACCATCCGGGGAATATACGCCTTAAAGCGATCTTAATGCTCCTAACGTGCTGGTCGCTCCAGTTATACCTTGCTTTCATCTCCTCGATTATCTTAGCTATGTCTTCTTCTTTCCATAGGTCGGGATTAACTGGTAGGTCATGCCTATACTCACGTATGTAATTGGCTATACGCTTAACGATGTTTAGAGTTGTCCTTATCTGCTTCTCCCCTAAGAACTTACCGAATTTCGCCCCTCCTGAACGCCTTACCGGTCTCTTAAGCCATTCCTGTATAACACTTGCTTGTGTTACGTCCGCTATATTCCTACTTGCTTTAGGCTTAACCATCTTGTTAGTTATTTCTTTCAACTCCTCCGGCGTTACGTGTATGGTTTCACGAGTACCATTAACGTATAATGTAACCCTACCCTCCTCGATCCTTCTTAACATTCTGAATAGGCTTACCGGGTTCAGCCCCATGTACCTAGCTAGTATATCGTAGGGTACCTTATACTGCTTATTAGCTACGTATATTGAAGCTACTTCCTTTATGTCCTCGAAGACCGGATTTCCGTATGCCTTAAGGCTCCCGAACTTCTTTATAATGTCGTGCACCCTATCCCTAACCATATGGATTTGCTTACGTAGGGGTTCGGGGACTGAGCTTAGTTTTTGTTCAAACCTTTGGCTCCTTTCCCAGCTCATGGGTTTTACCCGTTATAATTTATGCAGGTACCTGTAAAAAAGCTCACGTTTTAGTAACTACTTGGGGAGAACTGAACTTATTAACTAGCCAATTCATGAAGTCCTCCGCCGTGTATCCTACTATAATAGCCATAAACCCATCTGGTAGGTGATCGACTTTATGCCCCCACCAGTAAACATAACCCACGAGTAAACCGATAAGTATAGTTCTAACCGATTTCCACTTGGTAAGATCCCCAAACTTCTTGCTCCACATCAAGACATTAATTAAAGCCCCAACCAACGAGTTAAGCATAAACAGTAATGTGGATATATCGAAGGTTGGGGTAATGGCTCATCACCTCCTACTAAACATAACTATAATTATTAGTAAGGTAGCTATAGCTAAAGCCGATATGACGTTACCGACCAACATGGTACCGAGCATATCCTCAAGCTCCATACGCACCACCACCGTAAACCTCTAACCAACCCCTACTTACCTCGACCTCGGCGTAATCCGCCGTGTTCTTAATTACTCTAGTAATCGCATCCTCAGAAGGCACTACGAGGTACCTTAACTGATTCCCAACCCTACCAATCTGCACCAACCCACTAACCTCTTGATCGCCCGGTAGGGGCTTACCCACAATAACGTATGTCCGCAGGGCATCCAAGACGAATAGGTAAGGCTGTTTCCGCTTCCTACCCCCACCTGTCGCTTTCCTCCTACTCTTCTTCTTCTTGGCGACCTCAACCTTCCTGACTTCCTCCAACCTACCGGCTTCTGGCGGTTTAACTTCGGACCCGGACACTATTTCCCTAGCGTATTCCTCCCACTCTGGTACGTTGAAGTACATCAGAATATCCTTAACTACTCTTTCCCTAAGACCCGAAGGCTCTCCAACGTCTAACATCGCTTCATTTACTACCTCTGCTATACGTATAGGGTCTTCCTGCTCTACGTTACTATACTTCTCTATCATCTCCTGATACTCCTCCTCAGTCTTCTGTAGCCCTCCATGTTCTTTAATCAGTTCGTCTATGGCTTCCATACACTCATTGTCATCAAGATCGTCGCATATATCCTTAAGGAATTCG
>JAGHAI010000129.1 GCA_021161555.1 bacterium | reverse complement strand
TGCTCCCACCACCTCCGCAAGGTTTTCATTTTCCTCTTTGCACCAAAAGATTTAAATGTTTCGAATGATCACAATAATCACGATGATCACAATAATCACGAAACCTTATGGGGGCGAGAGCTATGTCTATGAAAAAACCAAACCTAAAACCATCACCGACACTATCTTATATTCTCGGGGTTCTACTTGGCGATGGATGTTGTTATGCGAACCCCAAAAGGAGAGAGTACAGAGTTCAACTGATATCGAAAGATGAAAAATTCGCTAAATCATTCTATAAAGCACTAACAGAAATTGGTTTAAATCCACATATAAGATATGTCACAACTGGAATTAACAGAAACACATACTTTCTTGTTCGTGCACAGTCAAAGGTACTTGTGGGATGGTTTAAACAGTTAACCCAGAACGATATATACGAACTCGCATCAAAGTACCCTATCGACTTTATCAGAGGGTTTTATGAGTCCGAAGGCTCATTAATAAAAAGAACATGGGGGGGTGGTTATGACTTAGAAATTTGCAATACTGAGAAATGGATAGTCGATATGGTCGTAGAACTACTACAAAAACTCGGTTTTAACCCACGTATCAAGAAATGCATCCCATCATCAAAGTCTATATTGCAAAAGAAGCCTACCTACTATATTCGGCTACGCAGGCAAGATGAAATTGCTAAGTTTATGCGTATTGTGAGTCCATGCATCAAAAATAACATAGACAAAAATTGCATAGGTGCACTCAAACGTTTTAAGCACCCGCCCGAAGTAATTAGAAAAGCTTTTGAATTCAAAAAATGTGGTTACGGATATAAGAGGATAGGAAAAATGTTGGGGATCTCGCCTTGGACAGTTAGAGATTGGTTTCGTAATAAAAATATTGAGGAGGTGATTGAAGATGGGAGAAATTAGGGTGCGACTAACTGAGGAGAACCACAGGAAGCTGAACGTTCTGTGCGCCCTTTACAGGAAGACGCAGGACGAGCTGATTAATATGCTGGTCAAGAAGGCAAGAATTCCTGGAGAAGGGCTTGAGATACTAATTGCTGGGGAAGAAGTTGAGGTTCTCAAAACCGAACCCAGCGATTTCAGTCCTGAAGACTGAGGTTTTCAAAAGAAGAAAACAAAAGAGCTCAGGCCTCAACAATTTCAAATTTTTCTCTGGCAGGCTTCGCTGTGCTCACCGAAACTTCGAGCTCTTCTGCCTCTCCAAGCGACTCTCCTGAGGGGATGGATGGTGCGGGTATCCTCGCCTCAACGACCTCGGCTTCTACCGGGGTAACTTCTACCGGGATGACTTCTGCCGGAGTGGCTACCGCCCCCGGAGTCGTCTCGACTGGGGCCACATATGCCTCTGTTTTGGCGGAGGTTGTGGCCCCTCCGGCGAAGGGCATCAGTTCAGAAAGCTTCGGAAGCCCCGGAGGTAGCACCCCCTCGAAAGTCTTGAGAACCTCAGTTGGTCCTGGCAGATTCACAGGAAGCGGGAGTTCTGGAGCCGTTGCCATTACCTGCGCAATGCCAGTGTCTATCATTGTGTCTACCTGCTTCTTAATATTCTGGGCGATTGTTAGGGCGTCTTTAAGCGGGTCAGCCATTCGCTTCACCCCCTCAGAACTTTCCAAAGTCTCTAGTCATTGGGAGCCTCGGAAGCTTCTCGATCAGCGGCTCCCCAAGCTCCTTGTGCACCTTCTCAATCAGTGGCGGCAGAGGGGTTGCGTGCTCGATTTCTGCCGGGATTTCGAGAATTTCCTTGATAATCCTTGCCGGGTCGGGTGGCAGAACCCCTTCCTTAAGCTTCTTCTCAAATTCATAAGTCGCCTCCTTTATGCTGTTTTCAATCTCGGCCACTCGGCATCACCCCCGAAACTTTCAATCAAACATTATCCCAAAATCATATTTAAAGTTTTTCCTTACCTAACTCCGACAGCGATGTAGTATACTGTAGCAAAAGGCCTTGGAATCCAGACTTCAAAGCCATCTTTACTGACATTCCTCACTAATGCGAACTGAGGTAGCTGGCCCTTCTCAAGACCCATTGCCTCATACCATTCAAGAATCGCTTTTTCTGTAGCTTCAGACAATGCTTCTGCGATCTCGTCAATAGAGCCGTTAGTTGAGCGGACTACACTCTCCAAGCTAGTATTAATCTTGCCAACCAGGTTACTTATCGCACTATTGATCGCGCTTTCAACATTGCCAAGTGCTTCGTTTATCGAGTCCCTGACCTTATCAAGTTGTGGCTGGATCATCCTGTCCCACATATAGTTCATTGCTGCTCCAGCAACATAGCCAATCCCGTAGAATATCAGTGAGAACTTATCCCTGAGCCAGTTCAGAAGGCCCCAATCGCCACAGATATCTTTGAACTTATTCTGAAAGTCTCTGGCGACAATGGATCGCATGTCCGGCCGCTGGATCCTCGGGATGTCATCAATCTTCTGCACTGTCTTTGCAAACACGCTCGTGTAAGTTGCACTCGCCTTTGGTATCCAGAACTTCGGCGGGGCAAACCAGCCCTCTGTAGACTCCATAAACGCCACTACCACTGGCTTTTCTGCGAAGGGCTTCTTGAATTTTACACTGGCCCACCCTTTTGCTGACGAAGTCGCTTTCCCAGCCTCTATGTATGGTGGAATCGGCAACGTTGGAGCCTCTATACGTGGTGGAGTCGGCAACGAAGGTGGAAATGGGAACTCCGGCACCGCAACCACCTCCTTATGTGAAATACGAGGTCCTAATCAGACCATACCCCTTCGCAATATCCTTCTCTCCGGCGACCGCCTTCATTCTTCTCTTGACATCTTCAACATTATTTATCTTTCCTGCTTTTAACAGTATCGCTATTAAGCCAGTTGCTATTGGTGTGGCCATTGAAGTACCCTTGGAACCTTCGTAGAAGTCCGGCAACAAGTCGTAGTAGCCGTCAAACATCCCGGTGCAACCCGAATAAAGAACCTCGTCGGGCTTTGCAGCCCTCTTTGAACGCCCTCCGCCGGGTGCGATTACGTCCGGCTTTATCAGGTTTTCACCATACTTCTTGTAGTCGTCCTCAAATAAGTCTGGATTATCCTTGTAGAATCCACCAGACGGCCCCCTGGAACTCCAGTAAGCCACGTCGTCGTCTGTTAAGCTGTACGCCCCCACTGTTAGGGCATACGGGGATGCCCCCGGGGAGCCAATGGTCCACTCATCCGGGCCTTCGTTTCCGGCGGCCACGATGCACAGTATTCCTTCCTGAGCCAATTGCTCGACCACCCTGCACAGCGGATCCTCCTCAACGGTCCCCTGCAAGGGACCTCCAAGACTCATGTTAATGACCTTAGCACCAAGCCTCCAGGCCCGCTCTATGGCCTTGATAATTCCACTTGCACTCCCAAAGCCAAATCCCGACAGGCCCTTGATTGATACAATGTTCCTTGCCTTGTCTGCGACACCTCTTACGAGACCGAACCTCGTTTTTCTTGGAGATCCAAGAATTGCAGTTGTAACCCAAGTGCCGTGTCCCAATAGATCCACATGTG
>JAGHAI010000191.1 GCA_021161555.1 bacterium | reverse complement strand
TAGTTATACTGGATTAGGAATGGCAAGAACAGCTGAGCATGAAGTGTTATTGTCATATATTGTATACGAAAAACATTCCCTTAAACCAAAAGGATTGGGCTGGCGGGAGAAGTGCTGCTGAATTATTGAAGGTGGTGTTGTCGCCTTGAGTTAACCTGGTATACAATGGAAAGGCGTTGCGACCTCCCCTCTTGAAATTTAAATGTCAGTTTATTATATTTTCGTTGATGGGTGCTTTAGTTCTGGTAGTTATAACGTTCTGTATCCTCCACAGCTTTGAGGCTTCAAATTACAGGTTTGGCTCGCAGGAATGGCGAAGGGCACTTCAAAGAGATATAAAAAGAAGCCAGCTTCTCCTTCTTCTGTGGTTACCTCTTGGGGTCTGGGCGGTGATAAAATTTGTGGCGCTCACTATAGCCTGCTTTAAACTCGGTGGAATGTACATAGGTGTCTATTTCGCGGGGATATTCCTTCTGGCTTTGCTCTGGTACTTTCTGTGGCGCATATTCATAGAACCTGTTTAAATGGCATTTCTTTCACTCCTACAGTCCCTCTGAAGTGAGGCCTGCCTCCCCTCCAAAGGAGGGGAGGCAGGCCGGGGATATTTAATTTAATTCTTTCCCAATCAGAAGAAAAATCCGATCAGATTTCAATTAAGACCGAGCATATGTGCCTTTTTCCGGCTACTTCCAATAAATATGGTAATCAGTGTTGACGGCTTTCCTCTAAGATGTTTGAATTATCTCCAGGAGATACTCGAAATGGCGCAGGTTCTTTTTCGGAAATTGATCTGAATCCCGAGGAAATTTTTCCGCAATGTTTGGCATTGAAAAATTGTAAAGTTTGAAGCAAAAGTAAAACATAGCAGGAGTGTGATTATGTATAGAGATTATTATGAAATTCTGGGCGTAAGAGAAAGATCGACGAAAGAGGAGATAAAGGCCAGGTTCCGTGAACTCGCAAAGCAATATCATCCCGATATCAATAAAGATGAAGGTGCCACCGAAAAATTCAGGCTGATCCTCGAAGCTTATCAGGTCCTGAACGATGACGAAAAAAGGAAGGAATACGATGAACTTCGTAACCAGATCCGGAAGGGTCATATTGACCCTGCTATGTTCAGGGAATTCGACGAATACGTGGCTTCGGTACGAAAGCTCATTGATCTGCTCATGAAACTGGAGAGATATGATATCGAAGGGTATGCTATCAGCCTGGCTGGTCTCATAGGTGGAGGACTCAGTGGAGCCTGGGCAGGATTTAAATTAGGTGGGGATGAAGCTAAGCAAAAATTCGAAAGGAGATTGAACAGAATTGAATCTATTGAAACGAAACTATTGGTTGAGCTCGAAAAGCTTAAAAGGAAGTTCTCTGAAGAATTCGGTTTTTCTTACGATGTTGAAGAGCGCAGCTACCAGTGTGAAGGAGCTGCGGCTCGCTTAGTGGGCAGGATTGCAGGAGATTTTTGATTTAAGCTTATTGGGCTTGTACTGGCCAGATAGGGCCACAAGGAGGTTTTTATGGGAGCTGATCTTTACATCAAAAGTAAAGCAGATCCCGACGCCGAGGTTGTCAGGAAAATGCACAAGAACGGCGAATTTGAGAATTTTGTTCCTAAGAAGCTCAAAGATGGCGTATATTTGTATTATTTTCGCGATAGCTATAACGACTACAATCTTGCCTGGATCGCTGGGAAGTGCTATTTGCTCGATTTCAAAGAAGACCCTGAGGCATTTCTGAGAGCCCTTGCCAATGTGACTGACGAAAGGATAGAGTGGTATTACAAAATAATCTACAGCAGAGCCGAAGAGCCTCCTGAAGGTATCTTCGATGAAACTGATGAAGAGAGAATGAGGGTTTTTGAAGTTATCGAAAGCCTCATAAGAGGGCTCGCCGAAGAACCTGTAACGGATGAGGAATTCCAGGAAATAATAGATTATGTGAAAGGGAAGCGCGATTACCTGAAACATGTGATGACTGGTTTCCAGAGCGTTATCAGAGCATGGTTTTAACAAATGTCAACAGGAAAAATTCTTGCGGGTTTCCCCTGATTTCGAAAAAATTCCGATAGTTATGGAAAAATTTCCCGCAATTTGTGCCTTTTCTTTTGAGCGAATTCCGGTAATATTTAAACCATGAACAGGAAAAAGATTTTAAAGGACGTAATAAGGGCGGCAGTTTCCGCCGGCAAAAAGGCCGGTGAGACTGCCTACAGATCGGCAAACCCTCTGTGGAAGCGAGTGCGGATAAGGTTGCTGGTAGGGTGAAAAAAGCGGCAAATACTGTCAAAGAAGTAGCTTTTATACCTGTAGGCCTCGCTTACTTTAAGAAGTTTTTTGATTTTCCTGACAAGGATATACCCATTCTCGGCATCGGTGCACACAGGAACTTTTTTACCCACAGTGCAGCTCCTGTTTTTCTCCTTTCGATGATATATACCTATTTGAAGTCTGAAAAGGGTAAAAGGGCCGAAATCGCAAGGAAGTTGCTCGGAAAAGTGGCAGGTTACTCTGCATTTGGCCTTGGTCTGCATCTTCTCATCGATACCTTCTTTGGCCCCAAGGCTGTCATCTTTCCCATCGTTGGTTCACTCGTTAAAAATACTCTCTGGGACGACAAGCTCTGGCTGCTCTCTAACGCTGTGTTGTCTTTCTGGAAAGGCGCCCAACTGCTTAAAGATAGCTCTGAGGAAAGCGTGCTTGAATCCATACCATTTAAGGGCGATCTTATAGATTTTATAAAGCGCAAGAAAGCTCGCGTTGAGGAGAAAGCTTCCGCACAGAGCGCATAATTGAGCCCTTTGCAGCTCTCGATGTCTTTTGACGCCAGCTTCCCTACGGGATGCGGAGGAGGGGGCAGGCCTTCGGCCTGCCCCCTCCTCCGCCATTGGAATTATGGCGAGACCTTTTGGATTTGGCGGGGCCTGATCCCCGGGGGGAATTAAATTTTCTGTGAATTGATGCAACAGTTTGCTTAGCTTCGCTAATTCGCTGAGAGCATAAATAAAGGACGAAAATATGCTTTACCTTCACCCAAAGATTATATTAAACTCGCCACGCACTGCCTGAAAATCAAAACTGAACGCAAATCGGGGAGGAATTGATTTTTAGAATGCCGTTCGCATTTCATGTGTCCGGATTACAAGCCCGTTTTTAATTCCAACTTTGATGCTATTTGTGGTTTTGAACCCGCGGGTCGATAGGC
>JAGHAI010000071.1 GCA_021161555.1 bacterium | reverse complement strand
GAAGCCCGAGGAGAAGGAGGAGAGCTCGACAGGCTAAGTCTAGAACTCGAGGCAATCCTAAAACACATGGCCGCCAAGATCCTAGAGAGACGAGAATTAAACTTCGACAAAAATGAGATGTAAGTTCAAGATAATAATTTATTTTTGTCGAAGTTTAACTTTGAAAGTGATCATGGATTCATGGTCTGGTATTGAGCCTTAAAGGCGAGATCTTCGAACATATTCGTCGATGAGAAAAGCCAAAAGGCGTAGGGGGCCCTCCACTAGGCTCGGTAGGAGATCGCCGATAATCCTAGCCGTAGCCCTGCTCGCATGCATAACCATAGCCATAGCATTGGCCTCAAACGCCATAGGCTTCGCCATGTATAGGGTTGGAGACGCCTTCATCGCATGGATCGCCGTGGAGCTAAACGGAAAACTCTATCCACCCAACGCAGGAGAAGGCCTGAGCTGGAAGTTCTGGGTAGACCCGGATCACTGTCCACCCGAGGAGATCGGGACAATAACCGTCACGACAACCGTTTCAGGAGGGGGGCTCGTCGGACGCGGCGGAGGCGCTCAAACATATACCACGACCTTGAGGGGATGCGGCGGGCCTCCGAGGCGCTATCCAAAGCCAGGTTCGCCGGAATGTGGTGGGACAGCAGACCTCAACATCAGATCGGTGAAGGGTGGAGGACTATACGTCACCGACTCCGGGTTCCTAGTTCAGGTCATAGAGGTGAAGGGTCAGTGGGTGGACACCTCCTATCAGGTCAAATGCTATGGAAACAACTGGTGTAGCAGGCCGTGTGGAGAGAAAATAGGGGACGCTTGGATCTACGTAATTCTCGACGAGAAAAAGCTCAAGGGAGGAATGCCGATCTACATAGAGGTCTCCGACAAGTCCGTGAAGGAGTGGCTGGAGTTCGCCGAGTCGGAGACGAAGGTCATACAGAAGCTCAAGTGGGAGGCCGAACAAGGCGACCAAAACGCCGTCCAGATAAGATGGCTCGGACACATTGAGGGAGGAGAACTCCAACAACAAGTCCCCTTCCTCTGGTTCCCCGACAACTCCACCCTGAAGTTCAAGCTAACCGGCTTGATGAAAGTGATGCAGGACTATGGAGCCCTCTACAGACCCATCCACTACTACGTCTACATAGCCCCACCTGGAAACAAGGTGTTCAAGGATGTGGTGAAGACGATCACCTTAAAGACCCGTAAATATTACAGGGGTCACTGCCCAGAATATCCGTGGAAAGCTGAGGGATGGAGGCTCGTCGACAAGATAATCGTTGAACGGGAGGGACCCACACCAGTCAGGTATAAGTGCATCTACGTGAAGACCACGACCAAACACGTCTACAAGCTGGTCGAGGCCGAGTCCACTCCAGAGACCGTGACGACCACTATGACCAGAATAGTCGTGGAGAACGACACGGTTAAGACCGAGACCTACGAGGCCACCCTCACCGTGAACAAGATCGTAGAGGAGACCATAGACCCCGAGAAGACTCCATCCGTCACGGTGGCGGCTCCAAAGGCGACTTACGTGGTAGCCGACCCCCGGCAGGCGGAGCGCGTCGCCGAGGCCTATCAGCCTCCAAAACCCTTGATCGAGATCATCTACGAGAAGCTACTCGAGTTCTATCAATGGCTCCTCAAAGTCCTAGGATTAAGATGACAAGGAGTTGAAAAGCCCCGAGTTTACCTTAAAGGCCAGCTAAAGTGGCAATTCATAGATGTTTTTCATCCTTAAAGGCGAGTTGATAGGATGAGATGTTTGATGGGGTCTAGGTATAAGTCCTCTCCCTCATTGGCTCCGATGATCCTGCTGGTCCTGCTGGGGTCGTTCGTAGCCGCCTTCATGACAGTCCAGGCATTAAACCTCAAGCCATTCTCCACGACATCGCCGGCGAACATAATCCCAGCCTCAATCCAAGAGATCCTAGAACACCCAGAGGACTGGCTCGGATCGAAAGTAGCGGTCAGTGGAATCCTCGTGATGAAGCAGCCTGAACAGCATATAGGGGTGGCCACATACCTACAAGACGATTCTGGAAACATGATAGAGATCTATGGTCCGCCGCCAATGGGACTCCCATACGGGAGCCTGGTGGACGTGATAGGAATCGTTGAACTCTGGGGAGATAAGATCCTCCTACACGTCGAATCCATCCACAAGTCAGGCGAACTAGTATATCAAAGAGTTCCAGGCCATGAGGCGAAGACAACGGTAACCGTCACTGTAACGGTTCACCACACCGAGACAGTCAAGGAAGTCGAGGTCTCAGGAGGATCTGGAATACCAGATCAAGGAGAGGCCCAGACAAACATATTCGAGATGATCATGTCCCCAACCTTCCTAGCGATTTGGCTAATATACCTCGTGATAGGCGTGGGGATAGCGGCGGCATTAGCCAGAGCATAAACCTTCTCACCCTTAAAGGTGGCTTTGTAGAAGATTGGTTTCGATGACTAGGAAAAGTAGGTTCGGGAAGCAGGCGAACATAGTAGTGGCCTTCATCGTGGCGCTGACACTGATGCTCGTCTTCGGAGCCCATCTCGGACTCTTCTCGATCTTCCAAGCCACTCCATCGCCAGGATCATGGATCAGGATCTACAAGATACGCGTCGGAGAGATCAAGCAAAGATATGGAATGTTCGGTCAACCCGTAGCCGAGCCAACGATAGAGAAGATCAACCACCACTATCAAATCTTGGACCTTGTCGGGGCTAAGCCTGCCCAATGGCAGGTCAGAAAGAAGCCGACGATTCAGGTCGAGCGAGGAAGCTATTACGGCGCCCGATTCAAACCGTTCATCACCCCAAGCCTATGGAACTACAGGCAGGGAAACGACTACGTCATCTTCGAGTTCGACCCAGACGAGGAGGACATGTATGCGCCCGATCTGATAATCGTCGTGAAATACATCGGCTCCGAGCCATTCGGAGAATACAGACCTATGATG
>JAGHAI010000110.1 GCA_021161555.1 bacterium | reverse complement strand
TTGACTTCTCTGATGAGTTTACTGTTGAATAGATTGAGCCATTATATGTACCGTTATCAGTACTCTTTTCAGAGGAATATACAGTTGAGTTGTGCGGGTTGCATTTTGTATTGTCCACAATATCAATATTATCTCGAATCTCCTGTAGCGTATCAAGCTGGATTATTACGCCAACTCCCAATGGTTTTGTCCAAGTAAATGCCATTTTAATCACCTCAAGTAATTAATTTGAAATCGCTAGTCTTAACAGCACTAAGGTCACTACTCTTAACGCCACTATTGTAGGTTGAGTTTACTGTACTACAGTAACTACCATTATCTCCGCTATTGACCGAAGAGTTGAATACAGCATCAACAAGGTTATGATATGCATTATTATCACCTGAGTCTACTCCACTATCATATGTTGAGTGCTCACCTGAGTGCACAGTGCTATAGTGCCCAGTATTCTCTCCACTATTATAAGTTGAATGCTCTGTAGAGTTTACTGTTGAATTATATGTGCCATTAACAGTACTATCATGCCCTATGTTTTCTGTGGTATCCACTATTGAGTCATATGAGATACGGACTAGATTATCATAAGTTGAGTGCTCAGTACCATTAACAGTTGCATTATGGCCTGAGTTAACTCCACTATCATAGGTTGTGTGTTCACTACTATCAACTGTGCTATTGTAACTTGAATTAACTCCACTATCATAAGTTGAATGCTCTGTAGAGTTTACTGTTGAATTATACGAACTATTAACTCCACTATTATATGTTGAATGCTCACTACTATCAACTGTGCCATTATAGCTTGAGTTAACTCCACTATCATAAGTTGAATGCTCTGTACTATCAACTGTGCTATCATAGCTTGTATTGACTCCGCTGTTGTAATTTGAGTTTTCACTGCTGTTAACTGTAACATTATGACTACCACATACTGAACTGTTATACGATGAGTGCTCTGCCACGCACTTATTATTATCAGCATAGTCAGTAGCATCTCTTAACTCTTTCCATTGATTGTATGTAACTATATCTCCTGCTGACACAGGCAAATGCTGCCAGTTATAGGTAATACCCTCATAGCTGAATATGCTATCTAGATTATTCTTTATCTCATTAATGTGTGAAGCTTTTATCACATCGCCTTTATTTATTGATGTCCAGGTGAATGCCATTTTATCACCACCTCACTTATACACGGCTCCCAGCGGTATCCACTCAGAACCATTGTCAAGGTAAATTATTTGCTCATCGGTTGAGATGAACAACCTGTATTGAACACCAGCTGATGGTCTGTTTGATGTAGTGTTAACCAACACTTCCTTAATTTGGAATTTATCTCCAATGATTTGTCCGCTGAGGTAGAGATTTTTCCACCTGTTTGATGAGGAGCCAAGGTTGCTATAGTTATCTGAATCAGGTCCTACATCACCAGCAACTTGAAGTGTGAATAATGTTGGGTTTGTAGTGCCTATGCCAACATTGCCAGTATCACTCTGAACATACAGTGCAGCTAGTACTTCCTCAGTACCGATGTTCACTTCTGGCTCTGGTTTTGTATATTTACGAACAATGAAGTTATCAAATTTTACGAGACATAGAGTACTGCCAGCGTGTGATGTAACACTCATACCAACATCTTGAATACTATTGGCACTAGATAGTGTTGTAGAGTAAACTTCTGTCCAGTTTTCACCATCCAGGCTATAGTATCCTGTAAACTCTGTACCATGTTTTACAAGTTTGATGTAGTTTGGGTATGATGTTGTTCCAATACTTTTATTTCCATCTAAATATCCATCATCATCAGGGTCATACTGAAAAGCCCAGCCGTTTCCAGGTGTGACCACCATAAAGACATATCCTTTGGAGGAGCCAGGTGCTGACATATCGTTTCTTACCATAATCCCTGCTTTTGCCCAACTACTTGTGTTTTCCTGAGAGACAACTTTTACTGTTGCAACAAAATCACCATCAACAGACTGATAAACAGATGCATACTCATCACTGGTGCCCCAAGTATCGACACCACCAGCAGTGATTTGCATCTCTCCCCCACTCTCGCTAAAGTTGGTTCCGTCACAATTATCTGCATCCACTGTCTTCCATGATGGGTCTATGGTGTTGTCGTTGAAGTCATCATATATAACAAAAGTGCTCTTTCCATCACTCTTAGAACTAGCAGAGAGGTTGCCATAATACATATAAATTGTCTTCATTGAATTCGCAGGTATTAAAGGAACCTTGACCCACACTTTTGTTTTGTTTGTATTACAACCTCCCTCAATCCAATAGCTGAGCTTTGTCACGCCATCGCTGTCAGTAAATCTTATATCTCCGCAGTCCTGACGCATTTTTCCTTCTGAAATTAATGTCTGTGAATCAAACACAATCAAAACCTGGTAATCAGACAAATCATTAGAGTTACTAGTGTTATCTATAGTTATGGGAACTCTGTAATCCCAACCTGGTTTCCGAACCTGAAACGGTGCTGTATCTGTATTTGGTGTTCTTATGTCAAGCTTTGATAAAGGATTTTTAGTTCCTAAACTCACTACACCGTTTACCCACAAGTTTCTCCACCTATAGCTTGAGCTGCCCAAATCATAGGTGTTATCGCTTGCAGGTAGTATCTCAAAATCAGCAGGGAACAGAGCATCTGCACCGCCTGGCTTGTGCCTTGGTGCGTGTGAATATATCAAATCCGAATTTTGCTCAATCGCAGTTTTGAGCTCTTTCAGATAGTGTATTAAGTCCAGCATTATAGCTCACCTCTCTCCTTCTTATACATATACCTCACTAAATATACAAGGTAAGGGTCATCGAGGGCTTCTTCCAGTGATATTCCATACTTCTCAAACAATCTGAGAGTGTTTATTAATTTGTCAATATCAATTGTTGCATCGTAAAATGGGAATACCCAGCCAAGGTGGTCTTTAAGTGTGATGCTCTCCCTCAAATGTTTCTCAACATCCTTACGCAAGCTATCACTCAATACAACAACCTCTTTAAATGTGCGATTATAGCCAGCAGTACGCTTAAGAATGTCATTTAATGTAATGCTCTCACTCAAGAGCTTACTCGCATCCTTCTTGAGTTTATCAGATAGGCTTATTGTTTCAATAAGTTTTCTATATGCATGCCAAACACGAGATACATAATCATTTAGGGTGAGTGAGTCCTTTAGTGTGCGAGATACGGATTTTGAAACTTTATCATTTAGCGTGACTGTATCATAGAGATAGTGTGATGCATCCTTTCTTAGGAAGTCGTTTAATGTAATACTCTCACTCAAGTGTTTCGCCATATCTTTCTTCAGGCTGTCGTCTAATATGATGCTCTCATACAGATATTTGTTTGCTGACCATACTCTGTTCAGGTTATCATTTAAACTTATGCTCTCATTTAGATATTTCGCCACTCCCTTTCTCAGGGAATCAGCTAATGAGATACTCTCATGTAAGAGTTTGTTTGCATTCCAAATTCTATTAAAGCTGTCGGTTAGGGTTATACTTTCGGCCAACCTTTTTGATGGGGATTTAGTTATACTGTCAGAAAGGTTTATGGATTCAGTTAGAGTTAGCTCGTAGGCGTGTGCGCCGGTTTCCTCACTACCAACAG
>JAGHAI010000084.1 GCA_021161555.1 bacterium | reverse complement strand
TTCCGATCTGATCAAAAAAATGGTCGCGTGCGGGCCGGGTGGCTCGGGTTGCCCGAGCGGGAACGGGGCGGGGCGCGGTATAGCGGCGGATATCGACGAATACCGCCGGATAACGCGAATGGCACGGGAGGGGAGTAATGCCGAGAAAATGCACTGTCTGTGCGCATCCTGAGCGGGCGGAGATTGATCAAGCAATTGTCGACGGAGTGCCTTACCGTGCGATAGCGTGCCGCTACGGAGTGGGGAGGGAAGCCGTCCGCCGTCACGCTAAAAACCACCTCCCGCGGACGCTGGTTAAGGCGCACGAAGCTGCGGAGGTGGCGCGCGCCGACGATCTCCTTGCCCGAGCCAGAGAGTACGAAGCGCGCGCGGTCGAACTTCTTAAAAAGGCGGAGGAGGAGAACGACTACGGGACGGCGCTACGAGGGATCAGGGAGGCACGGGCGTGCCTAGAGCTTCTTGCTCGAATGCGGGGAGAGTTGGAGCACGAAATGGCGATAAACTTCTTAGAAAGTAAGGACTGGATCACAATCCGAGAGTTGATCGCCGACGCGCTCAAGCCGTACCCGGAGGCGCGTGAGGCATTGCGAAAGGCATTGCTCGAATTTGTGGAGGAAAATCAAGGCTAGATGCGAACGTTCGCATACTCAATTGTGTGAACGTTCGCACATTTAACACAAAAGATCGGTGGCCTGCGCAGGCGCGGGCGGGACAGGGGAAGGGTTAATAAAGACGGAGGCGATGATGAACGACAACGACATGAACGAAAAACTATGGCGGAAGCCACCCAGTCGGGGCGGCGGGAGAACGAGCGGGCTTGATCCGACGATCATCGGAACGATCAAGAGATTGCACGAGCGAGGTCGGACCGTTGAGGAAATTTCACTCGGGCTTGACCTTGACGAGGAGGAAGTTGAACTAGCCCTTGCGCGGGTAATGCCCAAGAAGACGGAGGATAAGCGATGAGCGCAACGGACAAATTGAGGGCGATCCAAAAGGCGATAGAATCCACCAAGGAGGAGTTAACCGCGACCGCGGCGGAGATCAAGCAGTTAGATCAGGCGATCGTCGAGGCGGTTTCCGCGTTGAAACCCGACGAGGACGCAATTCAGGCGCTTGAGGATCGTCGAAGTGCGCTTCGACGCAAACTTGAATTGTTAGAAGTCCGGATCGAGGGCCTCGAAGCGTCCATTCCCGAGGCGCGGAGGGCGGTCGATGAGGAAGAGCTTGACCGGACGTACAAGGACCGTGCGGAGGCGCATAAACGGGCGGAGGAGGCTCTTAAGCGGTGGCGGGAGGGCGTGGCCAAGCTCGACGAGCTCGTCAAGGCTGCGGAGGACGTGCGAGAGACGGTGGACACGTTGACGATCCTTACTGACAGGGCGAGATATTACGAGCTTCTCCTTGACCGATCCGAGAAAGCGCTACCGTGGATAAACTTCCCAAACGAGGCGGAAATCGAAGCAGCGAAAGCGAAAGCTACCCAAGTGACCAATCTTCACAAGTGGGGACCTATATCGATGCATCGTTCAGAGTGGAGAAAGCGCTGGGAGGAGTTGCGGGATAAGCGAGCAAGGGAGGCGCGACAACGCGCGGCGGATGCGGAATTTACGAGACAAGCAGGTTTAAGAGGTTGACAGGCAGGGCGATTTATGCTAGATTGATAATGCTGTCAACGTAGGGGAACAAAATGAGCCAAAGAAGGCCCGCTCGAAGCGGAGCGGGCCTTCTCATTTAAACGGTGATCTCGATATTGGCTATCTCTCCATCGCCTCACGTTTCAGCATCCCCATCTGCAGGCTTCGCGTCAGTTGGCGCGTAATCATTTCCTCGTAGCGTGACAGCTCTTCGACCACAGCATCGCCCGCCTCTTCTCCCTCCGCGCCATGAATTTCGATGGTATCCACATGAACTCCGGCGCTGTTTATCGCCAGAGCTCCGCCAGAAACCCCTTGCCCGTTGAGCGGGAGGACGATCTCTGGGCCTGCCTCAGCCAGGCGCGCTATCTGAGGCGTAACCGCGACCCCTCCCGTCGCGTAAGCGTACTGATACGCCCCTCGTCCGGTGTACCTCCCCTCCTCATACGGGGCTCCACCGAAGATGTCAGTGAGCACATCGAGCCCGCGGTTGAAGATCGCCATCACTGGGTCGAAGATATGGAACAACGCACCTCCAAGATGCTCGATTTTGGTCATGGTCGGGGCAAGGTACGTTTCCAGCGCGCCCGTGATCGGGTCAGTCACCGTACTGAGCAACACGCTTTCGATCCCTCCGAGGAACTGCTCTTCTCCCTTTTGGACGAGCTGGGTTCCCCAATTTGCCAGCGACTTACCTGCCTGAGACCAGAACGACGATTCGGTCTTAGCGTTGGTGTTCTCAGTGACCGCATCGGTGTTGGCCTCCGTCGCCGCTACGGAGGCGTCCACGGCCTTGACGAATTGATCCGTAGTGCCCGAAAGGTCAGTTGCCAGGCCATTTGTGGCGTCTGCGAGCTTCCCGAGCGCAAGTGAATTTTGGTCCACGATATCGCTCAACCCTGCGATTGACGCGCTGGGTGCGGGCGTCATCCCGATTGGGGGCGGGGTGATCCGCTTTTCGATCAACGGGTACTCCTCCGCTAATTTGCGCATTGTCATCTCCATCGGCATTTTCGTGAGTGTCTCGATGAGCGTGCGATACTTCTCTGGCAAGTCCTCGGTGGCCAACTTCAACGGCTGGACAAGATCGAGGAAGCGATTGAGAGAGGCGATATCCTTTTCGGTGATCAAGCCTGGACTGCGGAGGCGTTCGAGCTCCTTAACCTGCTCCTCGGGGAAAAGTGCCCTTCCAAGCTGAGATTTAGAGAGGTCGGCCAAGCCTAGCCCGGAGAGAGCAGACCCGACCGCGCGCCCGACCAGGCGGGTGATTCCCACGCCGACGCCTTCCGCGATCGCCTTAACGAACGCCCCCGCGACTTTGGCTCCCACCTCCGCGAATCTCGGGATCATCGCTTCGAGGGCGGAGATCGCCTTCTCAATGCCCGCCTCGAAGATGGGAGCGATCTGATTCGCTACCGCTGTGATCCGGTCCTCGATGCGGTCGCCCGCGTTCGTCCACGCTTGGGTGAGGCGGTTGATCCACGGGCGAACGCGATCTTCGAGGAAGCTTTCGAGCGCCGGCGCGAACGTCCCCGCGATCGTGTTGGTAAACGTCTGTATCGAGGAGACAACCTGATTTATTTGGCCTTGGAGCGTCTCCTCCAAGACGTCTGCTGCCTTTTTGGAGTACCCCGCGGCATCCTTAAGAGCCTTGACCAACTCCGGGAAGGTCTTGTTGACCGCGTCCCCGAGCGTGAGGACCGCTACCGCGGTACGCTTCTCAAAGATGTTCGCAAGGTCTCCCGCGGTTGCCCCTGTCGAACGGAGGAGAGCCGCGAACTTGAGGAAGTCAATCTTTCCTGCCTTGATGTCGACCAAGAGCTTGTTCACGTCCAACCCTAAGCGCTTGAACGTATCCCGCGCCGCTCCGGTCATCTTCCCTGTCGCAAGCTGCTGGAAGGTGAGCATCGAGGTGCGGAGTGCAGTCCCGGCCATCGTCCCGCGGATCATCGAGCCAGCGAGGACGTCGAGCATGGCCACGGATTCCTCGATTGAGTAGCCCATATCGTGAGCGACCGCTCCGAACATCTTGAGGGCCTCCGACATCTGCACCATGTCCGTCTTGGCAAGGTTTGACCCTTTTGCGAGGACGTCTGCGGCGAACCCCGCTCGATTGGCTGCCAGATTGAACTCGTTGAGGAGCCCGGTCACGATATCCGCGGCGGTTCCAAGGTCGAGCTGTTCCACGATCGCTGCGTTGAGAACCCCGGGAATGGCGGAGTAAATCTGATTGACGTCCATCCCTGCCTTGGCAAGGTAGAGCATCCCCTCCGCAGCCTGAGAGGCTGTGTATTGGGTATCCCTCCCCAACTGGGTAGCAAGGTCCGTTAACGTTTTGAGCTGGCCAGCGGTCGCTCCCGCTGCAACCCGCACCCGCGCCATTGTGTACTCAAGGCTTGCAAACGGGCGAAAGATCGCGTAGGCCATCCCGCCGGCTGCGGCGGAGGCAATGGTGAAACCCTTGACCATCTGTGTCGTGCCACGCGCGACGGCGCGAAAGGTACGAGTGACTCGGTCTCCGATGGTATTGAGCTTGTTGAGATCGCGCGCTACACGATTAAATCCGTGCGCGCTAACGACGATCGAGATGCTACGTCCGGCCACATCGAGTCACCCAATTGACCCAACAAAATAAATAAGCCGCCCGCGCGTAGCGCCTCCGGCACGGGCGGCTCTCCCAGGAGGTAACAACGTGAGGTGAAGGATTCCTTCCTCGCGCAACCTATTTAACAAGGAAGACGGAGGCAGGCGGAGGGGGTATTAGATACAGCCCCCACCCCGCGAAGGCGATTCACGGGCCTCTCATTAGATCGCACGCCCTCCGAGCGAGGCGATGTAACACAATGACCGGTCTGTAACATCACGTTACAAAGTGCGCTTTATTTAACAGTTTCCTCGGTCGTTCCCTTGACAATAAGTAACGTTTGACGTAAAATAAGGTGTAAGGTTACTAAAGGAGGTAACGATGAACACCGTCCAGCCCATCCGCGACCTAGGCAAACTGTTGGAGATCAAGCGACGGCTAAAGCGGAAGAACCCCCGCGATTATCTGCTCTTCACGCTGGGAATTAACACCGCCCTCCGAGTGAGCGATCTCCTCTCCTTGAAAGTGAAAGACGTAACGAACCCCGATGGATCGGTTAAAACGTTCTTAACTCTTCGTGAAAAAAAGACGGGAAAGGATAGACGAATTAAGTTGAACGAATCTTCTAAAGAGGCGATTGAGTTTTACATTTCCTCAGTGAACCCCGAGCCTTCTAGCTGGCTGTTTGTTAGCCCGCGCACTGGCAAACCGCTCACCCGTGTCCACGCGTGGAGATTGATCAACGAATGGGCACGGGAGGTCGGGATAACTGATCGGATTGGGACCCACACCCTTCGAAAGACATGGGGCTACCAAGCGCGAAAGACGGGCGTACCCTTGGAGCTGATCCAGGCCAAGCTGGGACACTCCTCCCCCGCGGTCACTAAAAGATACATCGGGATAACCGCGGACGAGATTGAGGACGTCGAGGATTCGGTCAACTTATGATGAGCTCAATGGACGTAGAGGAGCGGATTGCCACCATCCGGGCGGCGCTCGACGAACTGCGGGCGGATGACGCACTTGACGGGATGATCATCCTTGAGCTCGAAGATATTTTAGACCGCTTGAGGAACCTCGTCGAACAAGAGCCCTTTCAACCCCCCCCGACGAAAAAACGCTACCTCTACACCGGCAAGGGATGAATAAATGCGCCTTTCCCTATTATAGAAGAGAAAAGAAAAGGGGCGTCCGACTTGACAAAAGCCGGTATTTGTGTTATTATTGCGCCGTTATTGTGTTACTATTACACAATTATAACACAGACCGGTAGCAGAAAGACGACTTGCCAAGCCGCCAAGGAAGGAGGTACACCCGTGAAAAATCTTAGACTGGAGATCAAATAAAGGTTTACCAATAATAAGGAGGTACGCCCTTGAAAAGATATAACTTACAGCTTAACGATGCTGCAGCAGCTATGCTGCAGGACATCATGCGCAAAACCGATGCCCCCTCTATGGCCGCTGTTTTGAGGGATGCTATCGTACTGTATTCCTGGGCTCTAGAGCAAGTCATGAAGGGGAACACTATTGTTTCCATCAGCGAAACCAATGAGCGACAAGAACTCGTATCAACTACTCTGAAGACAGCTCCTAAAATCAAAGCCCGTATTTGACTATGACCCCGCATTTGGTAGAATGCGGAGTCATGTCTGGAAAGGACCTAGTACCGAAAAAAGGCATCCTGTGGGCCATATGGCCCTGGAGAAGGAAGCCGCGCAAATATATACCTGACGAAGTAATAAGGACTAAAGAGGATTTGCTAGATCTAATAGAGAAAGTCAATGAAACAGGCGTGGGACTCACTCTCACTGAAAAAACAGCGCGGGCTACTATTGGTCTAAGCATCGATCCTGATACGGGATCGGTAACTATTGGCTACAAAGGGAAAGTGATATCAAAATCGATAACGATTTCCCCTCCTAACAAAAGTGGAGAGAAACCCAGCATAGATATCACCGAGGATGATTTTGAAGAAGGTAAATAGTTATTTCCTCTTCGTCTAATTTGCCGCCACATTGAGAATACCAAAAGCACTAATTCATTGCCGCTTACTCTATCC
>JAGHAI010000182.1 GCA_021161555.1 bacterium | reverse complement strand
GCCTCCTGGCCGAATAAGCCTTCCTCCTCTCCATCCAGAAGGCCATCGTCGTCTGAATCGGGGTCACAGAAATCGGTTTCCCCGCTCCCCTCGGAGGTGCTGTCTCCGATGGTGTTGGTTATCACACCGTCGTGGTTCGCGTCCTCATAACCGTCCTGCAGGCCATCGTCATCGGAGTCGGCGTCGTTCACGGAGGGACAGAGGGTGTCGTCGCTCCCGCCGGGACTGCTGTGCCCTGTTCCGAGCCCGGTCCCATCGTACTCGATGTTGTCCGGCAGGCCGTCGTCGTCGGTGTCGGGATCCAGGGGATCCGAAATCTGTTGGAACTGCCGGTGCGGCCACTCGCCGCCAATCGCTTTCAGTTCGTTAACGTCCCAAATGCCATCGCCGTCGGTGTCGTAGTTCAGAGGATCGGTGAAGGTGACGTTCACCTCCTCGTAGTCCGACAGGCCGTCGTCGTCCGAATCAGTGTCCAAAGCGGGATTGGTGGTAGTTCCATAGGGTGTAATTACGTGAACCTCTCCTTCTCCAAACAGAGCTACTTCCTCTCCGTCGGACAGACCGTCTCCATCTGTGTCGGCTAAACAAGGGTGGGTCTCACCATGGCCAGTGCGGGGTTCCCCATTTTCACTAGCAAGGGTCGCTTCCCAAAGTCCATCTCCGTCTATATCCTCAGCCCCATCTTGGAGCCCGTCATCGTCTGTGTCTGGATCGTTGACGAAAGAATCATATTCCCAAACATGTATTTTTCCATATTCGGGACGGGGCACGTTAGTGTTTCCGGGCTCATACTCAATACTATCAATTAATCCATCGCCATCCGTGTCCTGAGCAAGAGGGTTAGAGTGGTTTCGAGGCTCAGTTGTTCCGAGTGGATTGCTAAGGTTATAAATGGCTTCTAATTCACTCCATATTTGAGGATTATCATTGCAAAAAGAACTACTTTGATCAAAGAGAGTGAAGGTGGCTATTTCCTCACCGTCCGTTAGGCCATCACCGTCACTGTCTGCAACGCGGGGGTCAGTGCCGAATAAATTTACTTCATCACCATCTTTTATGTAGTCGTCGTCACTATCAGGATCTTTAGGGTTAGGAACAGCTGTCCCAAAAAGCCAGCCGCCAGCCCAGCTTACTTCATCACCATCGCTTAACCCATCGTCATCACAATCGTTATCAAGGTCATTTAAGGTTTCCTCAGAAGGAGCAAGGCCTATATATCCGTTTATGCTTACTAATGTCTCTACCCCGAAAGGCAATCCATCGCTATCTAGGTCATCGCACAAGTCAGATACCAAACCTATACCCGGTATAATTTCTCCAGCTATACCTGCACCAGTACATACCATGTTTAACCAGATCAAGAATTTTTCAACGTTGATCCCTTGGGTGCCAAATTCATAACTGCCAAATTGCGACTGAACAACTTCTACTGGCTCATGCACATCGCTTCCTGAGTAACTAGCAGAAATCCTTATCAAAATTGGCGCGTTTGGAATTTGTGCCCCGGTGAATGTAAAGCTCAAATGAGTACTCCCCACACCATTGACCAAGGGGGTTGGATTGGAAGAAAGTTGCCATGATAAGACACCAATTCCGGGATAAAAAATTTGCACATCCCATAATACGGTTCCTTCTGGAGTAGTTGGAGTACCAATCAAAGTATTATCATAAACGTTTGCTTCGAGGGTATGCGTTTGCGAGAGAAGACTTGATATTGGAAAGAAGGATGCCCATGCAGTGCCTTCCCATTCAATTTTAAGGGAGACCTGTCTCTTCTTTACTTTCACTGTTCCCGTTCCTTGAGCGTTCACATGGTTTATATCACCGCTGTATTGCACTGCCAGTTCCACTTCAGGTAAAGCGCCTGTGGTTGGAGTAAAAAGAACACTACATTGGCTGGTCTTACCATCTCCTACAGGAACCAAAGCGCATTCTTCCGTTTGGAGTAATCCAGCGTCGGTGGGCACAAAATTAATAGTTCCAATTGGATGTGATGGAGTTTGAGATATGTCTTCAACTAAAATGGTCACTGTTGTAGCTTGGTTTACGTATACTGTTTCTGGGTTGCAAATTACGTGAACCTTTACCTCATTTTGACTTCCCAAGGATGAAAACGAGGAGATTATCGCAATACTTAACACCCACACTATACGTTTCATTTTTGGCACCCCCTTCTCTACGCCTTGCAGTCTCACTCCTAAGCTAAAAGGCATAACCAGTCTGAACGGTAAACCGGCCCAGGCCGAACCGACCGAACGTAATGTGTACCCCTACCTGAAGCGGATTCAGGTTGATCTTGAACCTGAGGGCGAAACTGGCGAACGAAAGGCCCTCGTCCGACCTCCAGGCGTAGTTCAAGTTGTAGCTGGAGGTGAACGTCCCCTGGGAGAGGTTGAGGGTGGCCGAGGCCGAACTTATCCCATGCTCGCCGGTGGCTGTGGCCCGGGCCATGAATGTACCACTGGTCCAGCCCAGGTTGAGGTCGGTACGGTAGCTCATGTTCAGGGACCCGGATTTAAACTCCCAATCGGGGTCGAAATGTAGATTCAGGGTACCCAAGTTGGTGGGGGCGCTCACTGAAAATCCTCCCCACTCGATCCCGGCGGGCAGCCTCATGGTGAACGAAGTGCCCACCCGCACCGTGTCGAACGCCTTCAGGTTGACGGATCCCTGCAGACTCAAAAACGGATCGTCCTTCGGCTCTATCTGGAAGGTCAGGCCCAACCTCACATCGCTTATGGGCAGGCCGGCGCTGTCGCAATAGGGGCAGGCGACCGGGATCGGCGATAGCGTCAGCCGAGCGTAGAGGCGATCGGGCACCGCTTTCCCGGACTTTGAGTATCCCTTTACCTGATAGGCGCCGGGCTCAGCACCCATCCCGATCTGGAGGGAAAACCTCACAGGCTCGAACAAAGGACCGGAAATCGTGACGTAGCTACCTATGGCAAAGCTTTGGCTTTGTACCCCATAGCTGAGATGGGGGAAATCCGCCCCCGGATTGGGAAAGTTGAGATCCTGGAGCACGGATATCCAGCGGACGTTGAACTCGCCCACTCGGCTGGTGGCTTCCATCCTAGCGGCAGCGAACAACAGGTCCCCGGGCGGGATCACCGCCATGTTGGGGAGGTTGTTCACATCGGTCACCGATTCAAACGGCACTGCAAACCAAAGTTCTGGCTTAAGCTTTATCCCTACAACCTCGCCCTCCACTCCGAACACCAAGTGCTCAAACCCAGCAAAGCCACCCACGGTATCCAGCCACAGCTCCATGGGGCTGAGGCTGAGCTTGAGCTTGATGGCCATGTCCAAATCCCATGAGAAAACCGTGCGCTCACACGGGGTATCCAGCTTGACCTCGCCTACAAGGGAACAGGG
>JAGHAI010000090.1 GCA_021161555.1 bacterium | reverse complement strand
CCTTAGACTTATACCAGCATCAGGTGTTGTAACCGAATCATCCCTTCTGAATACGCATCTAATAAACTTAATGTTTTTAATAGCATCAGCCCAAGAAGATGCGGGAGACTTAAATATTGCCTCATTATCCATCTTCTGAATAAACTTGCCACCTATTACTGTTATATTTGATTTAGCATATATAGGCTTAGTTATCTTAAATTCTCCTAATCCTCTTACCACTCCATTGTCTGGTGCTTTATTGACTGCTTTCTGCCATACCTCTGCGTGGTCTTCACTTGCCGCTATCCTCTCTCCGTGTTTGTTCTTCGCTACTGCGTAGGGTCCTGTCCTGTAGACTATTACGTCCGCTACGTACTTTACCTCTGGGGTTACTATCCGAAAACCGTCTACCTTGATCCTCTCCCACTCCATTACCTCCACCTAAGAAAAAGTTGTTTAGGAGGTAATTAAGCTAAAGGTAGCCGAAGCTTTTTAGGCGCTCTATTACTTCCTTGGGTAGCTTATCTCCGTACAGCTCCTTCAGCTCCCACCTGAGTACTTTGTTGTGGTACTTGCTGTTCTGGAGCTTGGGTACCAGCCCGCAGGGTACGGGTAGCCCGAACACCGTCGGCGATTTGAGCTTCTCCTGCTCCACCACCCACCACGAACCGCAGTTGGGGCACTTCACATGTACGTCTACGTGGCATAAATCGCCGTTAGGTGTCCTGTGGTGGTAAGCCCTGAAGTCGTGCAGTAGTAGCTCAGAACCGCATACGGGGCAGTAGATGGGCTTCAGCGGGAAGGGGAAGTGGTTACCTTCCTCATCTACGAATATGCCCCAGTACTCGTTGAGCTTGAGGACTAGCTTCCTCACGTCCTGACACCCACTACCCTGACGGTCGCCGTAGCCGAGGTGTCCGAAGCCGAGGATGATACGTCCGCCACAACTGAGGTTACCCTACTCCCGTCCTTAGTATCTCCTGCAGACCTCAGAGCACTTAATAGGTTAGCGAATGGGGCTGACTCCGTGCTTGATCCCGTATCTCCCGTAACTGAGTAGGAGGCTATCTCGTACTCGCTACCGTCGTCTAGTACAACCTTAACGCTTATTGAGACCGTCTCGCCAGAAGCTACTGAACCGCCTACCTCCATGTAGACCGCTAACGGTATGAGGCTGAACCAGTTGCTCGGTAATGAGTAGACCGTAGTCCTAGTTGCCGAGCCTTCAGTACCGACGTCGCAACTGACGTCCCCAGAGTCGAAGAGGTTGCTGATGATTGAGTAGTCAATGGGGTCCTCCTTACCCCTGCCGTGCCTAGAAGCGTGTGCGTTGGGGTCCGCTATGTTGCCTCCCTCACCCATTAAATACAAATCCTCGTGCCTGACCTTCCTACGCTCCACGCTCCCACCAAAGAAGAAGTACTATCAAAGAATAAAAAGATTAGGTGCGCTTCCTAACCTCATCAACGATCTCCCTGAGCGTGAGCCATAGGGCTACGACAGTAAGGACTATGTATGTTGGTATCTCCACCCACTTCTCCCACCAGAAAACGTAAGTGATTATGTATTCCCCGTAGGTAAACCACATGTAGGCGGTCAGGCAGAAATGAAAGAGGAGGACCATGAGGAGGGAGAACACCATTGTCCTGTATAACAACTTACCGATGTTCATTTTAAGCACCGAAGCATGTAATAAAAGTTTATGTGAAAAAGTGTTTGTTTAGTAACCTAGGAGGGTTACCTTTACCTTGGTTGTCTCCCCTGCTGGTACTGACTGGAATGTTACGTTTACTGTATTGGGTAGGGTTACGCTTATCACTACTCCTGAGTTGTTGGTGTCTTCCCTGTAGTACCCTACGATTCCCAATATCCTTGAGACATCACCGACTGTTGTTGAAGCACTTACATCTGCCGCTGAAGTCCCTGTGTTCTCTGCTGAGACCTCCACCTCAACTAGCTTAATGCCCCCCTGGAGCACCGCTATGACTGCCATTAGTTACCACCCCCTAGGCTTAGCTTACCCAGGTTAGGTCGCTGAGGAAGTCGTGCTCGTAGAACACCATGCCTATTGGTGGCATCTTGTGTGACTTACCGCTGTACCTAGGCATGAACCCCCACATTACTCCTACGTTGTGGTCTACGTGGAGTGCTCCGAAGGGTGTTGGATACTGATAGATCGCCTTGCCGTCCTCTACAGGTATCTCAACTAGAGGCTCTATAGTGTAGATACCTATGTTCTGGGCTACCTCGCTGACGAGCTTGAACTGGTCGGTTACTGGTGTGCTAGCTACCTCTATTAATCCGTTCTCAAATATTAACACGAATGAGTGCTTGTTGGTCTGCGGGCTAGCCTTGTAGTAGTTGGTACCGTCTCCGAGAATCCAAGCCGCAGTGCCTGCTGTTAAGTCAATCTCCCAAGTGTTGGTCTTGTAGCCCGTGTACGCTGGGGTATCGCTACTTGGAGTTGCTACGTACTTTAGAGCCTGAGGTATTAGCCAAGCTACGCCTAAGCCTCCAGGCTGGCTCGGGAAACTGTAACTCTTGAGGGTTGGGAAGGTAGCTTTAGCAACACCTGCCATAGTGAGTACTAAGTTCCTCTGCCTCTCGATGTCCCTAGCTACCGCAGGTGCTACCTTATAGAGGTGCTGCAATCCAGCCTCGAATACCCTAAGTACTGCCTTTTTTTCTGGCTCCTCTAACTCAACGTAGTTTATCTGCTTCCTACCTAACCTAGCTACCTTAACACCTGCCAAGTTTTCTAAATCTTCGAAACTTATACCTCTTTCACTCATGTCACCACCGAAGGAGTTTGAGTAGGTGAGTTTATAAGTTTTGTTTAACAAGTTTAACAGGGTGGCAGAGTGGGCAGTACCTTATTATGTATAAGAGTGAGTAAGGAGCTTAAGGAGAGGTTCAGAAGGATTCTTTATGAGAAAAAGAAGTTTGGTTTGAAGGCGGAGGACATCTTCAGGGAGATGCTGTTACTCTATGAGGAGCGTAGGTTAGGGTGGAGTCCACCCTGAGCTGGTGGACGTTTCTGAGGTCGCTGGCTTGAAGCTACTTACTTTTGGGCGAAATTTGCTGAGGAACCCCAACTTGGAGGCTACCTTCTCGCTGATCTTGTTGGGCGTTACCCCGAATGCCGCCTCCATGAAGTCGCTTATCGTCGGTATTAGTGCACCTAGGGTCATGCCTATAGCGGCGGGTGGGGACTTTATGAGCGCCTTGCCGATTCCGTAGCCTACGGCACCCATTAGTATCCTTACTGGGAGCTTGACTAGGAAGCCCTTCCAGCCTGTAGCCTTAACGGCACTAGCTAAGCCCTGGGCTAGCCCCTCGCTGACGGTTGCGTAGATGCCGCCACTTATTGTTGCTATGCCTATGTCCTCGCTTAGGAATCCCTTGAACCTGCCCGCGAGGGGTCCGAAGGCTGTTTTGACCTGCGCTAACATTTTCTGCACCGTACTCTGATTCTTCTTTAGGGTTTATATTTATTCATTACTTGAGCCTCTGAACCATCTGGACAAGCGAGGCGAGGAGCTTCATCATCGTAGCCCTGAACTCTGGTCTCCAGATGTTGAGGAAGCAGATGAAGCCGTGAGGGGTGTTCATTATGTCGCTGAACGCCGAGAGGGCTTCCAGCCCGCCCTGGCTCTTGTATATGTCTATCAGGAACCTTATCATCTTCTTGCTCTTCTCGTCACGCTCCTCCTGCGGCATCTTGAGGAACTCCCTAGCCTTCGAGAGCCACAGAGGGTCACCATCCGAGGCTATCTTCACCATGTTGATGAGCGTCTCCGCGTCCTCGTCTCCCTCGGTCTTCTTCGTGACCTCCTTCTTCTTTTTCTTCTCTTTTACCTTCTCCTCGCTCATCTTAATCCACCCCCAGTATGATCTTGACTATGTAGTCTATGTCCTTCCTGAACGGCTCCCTAGCTATCTGCTTCATCACGGCTACGATGTCGTCTAGGTGGTAATGCACTAGGTTACCTAGGACGCTTGCGTCTGTTCTGTCCTTCACGGAGTCTACAGACCTTATCAGCCAGGTGAGGAACATTGTAGCCACCTGATCCCTGTGCTTGCTCTCTATGTACCCCCAGATGGAGGATATTGTGGGGGGCTTCGGTATCTCGCCCATGCTCTCACCACCTGAGTTCCTCTGGTAGCTCGTACTTCTTTTCAGATTTCACGAGTCCTGAGGGGGGGTGCCCCTTCTTAGCCCCCTCTATGGAGGATATAGCGTTGGTTATGCTCCTCAGGATACCATCAACGAGGTCCTTGACCGCTACCCTAGCATCTGGGTGGAACCACCAGGGAGCCTGCCCCTCGTAGGCGAGGGGTTGCTTGGTTGAGAAGCTGTGCGTCGGCTGTGCAAAGGATGAGACTATCTTCCTGACGTTCTCAAGTATCCTAGCCACCTTCTCAAGCTCCTCCTCCGCCGAGGTCGCTCCGACTTCCCTAGCCTCTCCCTTGAGCTTGCCCACAAGCTCCATCAGCTTATTAACCGTCTCTATCATCTTGTCTGGTGAGTTGGCTTCCACTAACTTCATCACAGCCTCCTTAAGCTCCGAAGCCTCCTTCTCCCACCCGCTCTTCTTAAGCTCCTCAATAGCCTCCTCAAGCTTCCTCAGCTTCTCCATAAGCTCCCCGTTCTCCTTGGGCTTGAGGATGTTTGAAAGAGCACTCTTAAGCTCCTCACGGATAATCCTCCTAACGTCCTCCTCGGTAACGTAGCCCCTACGACCTCCTAACCTCTCCCTGAACCTATCTAGGAGTTCTAGCTGTAGCATTTGGTTTATTAACTGCCTGGTCTGTACGTCCTGCAACATCGTGTATGCGAATGCCATCTTCATTGGGTCATCGGACTCTCCCATCATCTTCATTAACCTTTCCATCATTCTGGGGTCTTGGAGTATGTTCGTTACTGATAGCTGAGGCTCTGGCAAGTACTTGCCTACCTCCGACTCAAGCTCCTGGAGCCTATGCTCCCTCTCGCTCAATTCACTTTCGACGCCTGCCAGCTCGTACATCCTGGACCTAGCCCTCTCGCTCATTACTTTCCTCTTCTCCTCCACCCTCCTCATTATTTCCCTCCTGTCGGGCAGGGACTCCTCCATACGGGCTTCCTCCTGCACTCCCCTCTCATCCTCTTCTG
>JAGHAI010000226.1 GCA_021161555.1 bacterium | reverse complement strand
CCTATATGGACACCAAAAATTACTCGTAGTCTGCCACGGTTCCATAGGACAAATAACCATAATTGGTCTTAACTTAAGAAAATATGCCAGTTCCCCTTGTCTCCATCCTAGCCGATCTCCCCTGTTGAAAGACTTCCTCACACGGCCAAACACTCACCCAAAAATTCCCACTTTGAAATTCTTTGCAGATAGCCAAAAATCTCCCTCAAAAATCCCTCTCATGTGGACAAAAACGCAGCCAAAAATTTTCAGATTATCGCTTTTCCTTGCCCCATAGCAAAAAATCTCGGCTGTATCCCTTAACTTTCAATTCTTGAACTAATTTCCTTTTTCAAAATAGGATCTTTTTATTTAAAAGTCAATACCTTTGTTTTTAGTCTATAGGCTAAATTAAATTGGAATTTAATTTAGTCTGTAGCTCAAAATAAAATACTCTGCTATTTTGCTCACCTGTTATTTAACCACCGTTTTGATATCGTACTCCAAATATCCGTCTATTCCTTTGGTTATTCCATCCGTATCATCTCCTGTCCAACGACCTGTTTTCAGGTCATATCTCAGATTTAGACTTTTGGTTGCGTCAGCATCTATATCGTATAGATCATCTGCCCCTAAGCCATCATCATCCCACATTTGGATGTTTATTTCGTGATATCTGGAACTATCGGCTACATCGACCAGCCTGGTGCTCCAATTTGGCCTTACATAGTCTCCAACTCCGCATTTCCACCAATAGCGTCCGCTTGGCTGAGCTCTGAAATTAACCTCACCCACTTTTATGATGAAATAAATCTCAGAGTCGGTATCCCAAGCTCCATCATTGCAGAAAACAGTGAACCTTTTAAGCACCGCCTGGATCTTGGCATTTCCCTTTGGGAACAGGTCTTCATGGTTGTAAAATCCATCACCATCTGAGTCCAGAGGATCCACAGTTATGGTTACTGGAATCTCTTCTCCAGCAGTCACATAGATCGCCTGCGATTGACCAGAGTAGCAGACCACACCGCTAATATAAGCCTCAGCAGTGATAGTCCACCGACAACCTGCAGGCACTTCCAACCGACCCTTAGCCTCTTTGCCATCGATGCTCAATTCACCTGCAACGCGCCCTTTCGACGGATTTTCAGCAATCACAACCACCCTGTCTATAACGTGAGCCAGCGGCTTCGACATCTGTATATTAAGTTGAACAAACCCGCTTTCTTGAATCGCCTCCTCCCCTTGCGGAGAAGTAGGGCCTCTTTTGGTGCATCGAAGGGCTGTCAGAGCTAATATGCTCAAAATCACTGTCAACAGTGCTCTAAAGCTCCGCATTTTCATTTCTGTTACACCTCCTGGCCTTATGGTAAATTGACAATTACCGTTATAGTCCCCTTCTTTTCTTCCTCTTTCTCTCCTTTCCTCGCGGCTGCAAAAACCCCTCCAGCAACCCCTGCACTCACAATTCCCCAGAACCACCATTGTTCGTAAAAGGGTTTCCCTGGCTTTGCTGTCACTTCAGCCTTCTTCTCAGATATGGGGATAGGCTGAATCTCTACTGGCCGCCCCACAAGCTTGCTCCACATCGCCTCGGCTGTCTGGTCCATCAGACTAAATATCTCCTTTCCGGGTGCGCCCTGTGCCTGTTCGGCAGCTATGATCTCGCTTGTCTCAATATCTATCAGCCGGGAATTTATCCTTATCATATCTCCTATTTGAAGGAAACTTCCCAACAGCACAGCATTTGCCCCAACGTGTCTTCCCAACTGTACCGCAGTCTGCTCGTTCACGATATCGCTCATCTGCAACTTCATTTCGTCAAGGGCGGACTGAAGCCGGCTGCGCTCCACAATGTGAACCTGCCCCTTCTTGCCCAGATAAGTGATGATGGACTCGGGGATACCTTTAACCAGATAATCCAAAGAAGGGTCCTTCTTTGTGTTGGTGAAATCCACCACCGCAATGGTCAGCTTCCTCTTCTCTCCAAAGACAAGGCCAATATCCCATTGGCTGGACAGGAGAGAGAGTATTAAAACAAGAGAGATAAGTTTTCCTGGTTTCATCATCGGTATCCTCCTATAGACATGTCTTTGTTACCAGTGATTTTTCTGCTAATCAAGACAATCGAGTTGTGGGCTGAGGCTTCCCATCCAATCCATGAGACACCAAAACAGAAGAGGAGAAATACAGTATTTTTCGCAGTTCTCTCCGGCATGGAAAGAGAGCATTTTGGGGTCTGGTTTGACCCATTTCCTCCTCCACACGCTGATTTTTGGCCTTTTGTCAGTTGAACATGGACCATGAACATGCACTTTGTTGGTTCTAGCAAACTCCAATCCACATCGAAAATATGGATTAAAATCCAGATTGTCAAGAGAAATCTCACTTACAATTCCTTCTTTATATGCAAGCTTTTGGCTATCTTGGTCTTAAAAAGGAGGAATGAGAATGGCTGACTTTGACAAATTGCTTAAGGAGGTGGGCCAGAGGATTAGGTTGTTGAGGAAGCGGCAAAATTTGACCCAGATGGATCTTTCAGAAAAAGCAGGCATTGCAGATGTGGGTGATATTGAACGAGGTTCAGCGAATGCAACGCTCTACTCTCTGTACAAGATCTCGAAGGCTCTTGGGGTTGAGATCAGGGATCTTTTTGATTTTCCCGGCTTGGGCGAGCCCTTAAAAGAGGAGGAGAAGATTGAGGTAGAAATACGCAGGCTTCTCAAAGGAGAGGGTCTTGCCACCCAACAAAAAGCCCTCAAAATGTTGAGGGCTCTTTTGGAATAAAAAATCTAAGTTATTGTTATTCAGTTAGGTTAGTTCTAAATGGCATTGTGTAATTGGGGGAGTATTAGGTGCTGATTAAATTGTGATTTAATCCAGCCTGCAATCGAAAAACATAGGTTTCCATGGTTACAACTGATACAATGCCATTATATATGTCAAGGGGCACCCAAAAGCGACCAGGCATGAAACGCTTTTCCGACGACAAACACTTCGCCTCCTACTGCCAGCTGGCCCCCGGATCGGCAGACTCCGGGGGAAGGCATAAGCTAAAACATGTCCCCAAAGACGGCAACGGCTACCTGAAATATGTCTTCACTGAATCGGCGCTTAAGGCCATTATTTACTATGTAGGGATCAAACAGTTCTATGAGAGCAAACTGCGTAAGACCAACGCTCCCGTGGCCCGTACCATCGTAGCCAAAGAGCTGGCCAGGATTGTCTACTATGTTCTAACCAGAGAAGAACCTTTCAAAAGCTTTAAAGGCATAGCCGTCAACAAGAGTGAAAGCTGGCCGCGCCT
>JAGHAI010000060.1 GCA_021161555.1 bacterium | reverse complement strand
TCAGGTAAGTCTTCCTCAACTGCAGCTATATCATCATACTTCCCTACGGCCTCCATAACATACGCTACATCCATAGCATCAAACATATACCTTACATGTACTGAGTGCTTTTCCCTGTCGTACAGTATTGAAATTGAATCTGGATCGCCATCAAAATGTACAGCAATGAACCTATCGTACACACGTACACTAATGTCGAAGTCCTTATAAAGCTCACGAGGTATATCTACTGCCATGACTTTCTTCTTTGAGTCGAGTGGGTAGAGGATTGAGGCTAACTTTATGAATTTTGAGTTGAACCTTTGGGTTTGGGCGGACATTTTGTAACCCCAAGTACAATCTGTACTAAAAGGTTAATAAGTCTTGCGTTACTTCAGGCTACGTGAAAAGCTCCATTGCCTGTGGAGACCACCCCAAACCCACAGAGGAAAAAGTTGGTTTTGCCACCAGGTTTACCCCGTCTGGGCTAGGTCTTGCGAGGGAAAAGTCATGTTGTCCCGCATTTTCTTGGTGTGCGTGAAGTTCGGGCTGGCTCGCAAAATTGCTTCGGGCTCCATCATAAAGTCGGCTCGCAAAATTATATTGTGATTAATAACTGAAACGGCTCGCATTAGTTTTAACGTACTGAATTTTTCTTGTGGCTCGCACCATCAGACCGACATGCATCACCACTGGCTCGCACTTCAGAGACGTGCTCCGAGCGTTCTAGCACGGCTCGCACCCACAAATCGCGCTTCACGTTGGTAACGGCTCGCAGTGGGAAGACGTGGTGCAGTTATTGCTCGGCTCGCAAGCTTATAATGTCGTTAATCGAGTTCTTGGCTCGCATTCACTCTGCGGACTCCGCCCGACAGGCGGCTCGCAGGTTTATTACGTGCTCAAACCATGAAACGGCTCGCATACTTTGCTAGTGCTTCATCTATCCTGCGGCTCGCAACCCGTATACTGCAGTCAATGGCTAAAACGGCTCGCACCCTCTTGGAGCCGTGCATATTACATTCGGCTCGCACAGTAGAGGTGCATGCAGTTTTCAGTCGGCTCGCACCAATCAAACGCTTGAAGTATACGCTTGGCTCGCATGTCTATTTCGCTGCCCATTGCGTATTCGGCTCGCACTAGCGGAACGTGATTTAGTTTTCTGAGTCGGCTCCCACCCCACTCAACTCGTTCAGCGTCCTTATCAGGTTTGCGTATATTTCCTCGTCGAGCCCCACATCCTCAAGAATCCTCTTTACGTACCTCCTGTAGAACTGGTCTTTAGTGTAGTCACCGATGTAGTCAATGACTGGCGGTATGTAGTCGTGGGGCCTCAGCTCCACTATGTAGGGCTTCCTCCAAGGGAGCCCCAGTACCTCCCTGCCAATACAATAGTAGTGCGAGAGGAACAGCTTCGTCGTCACCCTCCTCGCGTGGGCTATGTGGTGCGCCTTCGTCCATCCCTTATGCCTGGGATTCCTCATCGACTCCTCAAGGAACTTCCTGTAGAAGCCCTTGTAGACGCCGCCCGTCATCTGGAATGACCTGCCTATCAGCCAGCACAGGCGCCTAGCAGTTGGGTTCCAGTTCACCTTCCTGCCAGCGACCCTCCTCGGCGCCCTCCCCACCATCGCCATGCCGCACTTAGGGCACTTGAACATCGGCTCCTTGCTGACGTACCCGCAGTGAACGCAGGCGTACTCTACGTGCAGTCCCGCGTAGGCCCACATCTTGGAGACCGTCTCGAACTTGGCGGGGTTCAGTATCGTTATGAGTCCAGCGGCCAGCACTGGACCTATCCCCTTCACGTACTTCAGGTAGCTAGTCCAGAGTGGGTGCTTGCTGACGAACTGGTAGAGATAGGCATATATCCCCTTCTCGATGTCCCTGAGCTCACCTAGGATGGTGCCCAGCAGCGCTGGCGGAGTTACCTTGACTACCTCTGCTGGGGCGCCGCAGATGGGGCACTTCCCGTCCCACTTCTTCCTCTTAGGGTAAGGTATCATGTGGTTGTTGTGGCACTTGATGAACTCCGTCACCTTCACCCTGTTGTTGACGGCGACCCTCAGCTTCTGTATGTCGTAGTACAGCTTGATCATGGTCTTAATGTTAGCCTCCTCACTCACGCCTAACCACCTCACGGCATCCCGCGCCATATCTCGGATGCTACCTCATCAGCTATCCATACCTCGTGCCCGTCCTCGGTCTTGACGACCGCCCACACCGAGGGCTGGCCGTGCTTGCCCTTATCTGGAACGTACCTGATACTCACTATCGAGCGCTTATCCAAGACCACCCTCATCAGCTACCACCTCAGAGGAACGGGTCTAGCGTGGGTTCTGCCTCTTCGGGCATCTGACCCAGCCAGATACCTATGACTACTTTCTCGGTACCTTTGACGCACAGCTGCACTGACGCAGCACCGTAGTCGAAGCACTCCCAGCCCTCCCTAATGTACTTATCTAGTACCTCATCGAACTTATCGAAGACCTCGAACTGGCCTAGCTCCTCAGACTCCCAGAGGGGCTCCGCCACCCACGGATCTTCACTTACTAGCTTCAGAACCCTCACTCTCGCCATTACTCCTCTACCTCCTCAATCACTAGGAACGGGCTTGATGGATCCTCAGGTCCTGAGCAGTCATAGTAGTAGCACTCGTAGTCAGGCTCTATGCGGTACTTCCTACCGCCAACCTCTATCACGATCTCGTCCTCACTCGCCCTCAGAATCTTGACTGACTTACCTTCCAGATCCTTTAAGTGCACCAGACATCACCCTAGCTGGCACTATCGTGAGCGGCGAGTCCTCCCCTTCCTCGTAGTACGCTATCACGTACTTGGGCCTGCCCCATGCCTCGTAGAGCTCCCTAGGTATGACTATCCTTGCTGACCCACCTGAGGTCGTCACGGTTATGACCCTGTACTTTGCCTCTACCTTAACTTCCTTAACATCGGGTTCACCTTTGGTTTGGGTTTTGGGTTCAGACATTTTGTGTCACCAAGAACAGACTGTTTTCAGAGTTAATAAATGTTACATCAGCTACAATCGTTCAGAATGACCTCCTCTAGCTCTTGTAGAACCTCTTAACACATTCGCTGTAGCAGTCAGAGTCTATGCAGTCATCACCATCGCAGAACCCCTCGTGCTCCATCTGAATATCGTAGCAGACCTCAGAGCAGTACTCATCTACCTCAGGGTCCACCTCAACAACATCTTCCTCTAGGGACATCACTTCCTCACCTTGTATATTTCACGCAGTATCTGCGTCGTGATGTCGCCCATGTACTCGTCGAACTCGCAGATTTCGCTGACGTGGAAGCTCACCTCGTCGTAGTACCTGCCGTCCTTACTGACACTCACATTAATCTCATCTTCACGAACATCAACGGTAATAACATACCTAACCATCACTCATCACCTCTTCTTAATGTATCTCAGTAAGCCTCTCGGTCGGTCTGGTATGTGATCCTCTGCCGCCCTAGCTAATGCCTCAGCTACTTCCTCGTAGTCTATGAAGTCAGCTACCCACTCAGCATCGAGCTCATCACATGCTGTTTCATCAATGTAGTCCTCATAGTACTCAACACACTGCTCAGGGCTGTCGGCTTCACCACATAGCTCATTCTCTATTTTCTGTTTTAGCCTAGCTAATGCTGTCCTAAGGAACTTGGGATTCACCAGAGTAGTACATATCCTCTGGTCGAACATACCGTCCTTAGTCCTGACCTGACCACACACCCTAACTGACTCACAACTAATTATCTCGAAATCACT
>JAGHAI010000085.1 GCA_021161555.1 bacterium | reverse complement strand
GTAGGACGCTGCAACTTTTCACATATAAAACTACTATAGATACAGAGAGAAAACCTGGTACAGCATATCCTTTGTTATCAGGAGGTCTAGATTCTGCGGTAGCCACACTTATTGCTAAAGAAAAATTTGAGGATGTACAACCAATATTTATTAATAGGGGACAACGAGCATATAAAAAAGAGCGAGAAGCAGTTGAAAAAATTTGCAAACTTTTGGGTATAAAACCAGCTAAAGAAATAAATGTACCGTTTGAATGGTATATAGAAGCGAAAAAGAAAGATCCAAAAGCATTTCCATTTGGAAGGAATCTTGTTCTTTTGTCAGTTGCAGCGTCCTACGTAGCAATTAATGGAGGAGGAACTATTATTACTGGTTTTACAGGTGATGATGTAGGTGATGCTTCAGAAGAGTTTGTAAAGACCTTTAATGAGAATTTAAGATATGCTATTGATGACAACACGAACTTAGAAGTAGTAAGGGTTGAGGCACCTTTAATAAAAATATCCAAAGCACAGGTTATTAGATTAGCATATGAAAAAGGAAGAAAAGACATTTTGGAAAATACTTGGAGTTGTTATGAGAGCGGAGAAGAATATGATGGTTTACATTGTGGTTTGTGTAGCAATTGCAAAAAGAGAAAAAGGGCGTTCCAGGAAAGCGGTTTGAAGGATCCCACTAATTACAAGAATTAAAGGATATTCGTAGTAGTTCTAAGTAATGCTTAACAAATCCTAGCCTAAATTGGTTTTACTTCTGTTTATCAGAGAAAAGTCATCTTTTTATTCTATATCTAAAACAAACCAGCATCAGGGCATTGTCTCGTTAATAACAACGTTTGGCATTTCATTTGCAATATGTTCTTTAACTATTAACTACATTGTTTATCTTGTTTTTGCATTTTGTGTTTCTGCATGTGTCATGGATCTAGAATCATATTTTTGCAAAAATTCACTATTTCCATTTGGGATCTAGAATTTACAAAAATAAAAAACGACAGATATTTATATTTATACCTTATGAAAAATTTGAGAAGGATAAGAGTTTGTCGAATCTGATGGGGTGATAAAAAGGATGGTTGAAAAAGCACAGAAGGTGACTCTTAAAAATTTTGTTTATAAAAGATTAGGAAATAACCTCTTTATGATGGGATTCGAATATTTTATGAAAATGGTGGGAGAAGATGAAATACTCTGATTTAATAGAACTGAAGAAAAGAATGGAATTTAATATGACAGAATCAGAAGTATTAGTTAAATTGGTGGAAGAAGCTAACATGAAAGGCGAAAAAGTACAAAAGGAAAATAAACGTCTTCGAAAACAAGCAAAAAAATTGCTGACATTGACAAAATCTGAAGAAATGCTATTCAAGGAAGATAAATTGCCTGAAGATTATGATCCAACAAAAATATGCACTATTGGGATAGATGGGAGTTTTTACAAGGTTGGGGGTGTAGGTGGTAAATGGTATGTCCCCTACAGTATTGTGAGGATACGTTTTGAGAAGGGTATAGAATCCCAGCCACTACTTGATATTTATGGTGCAGGAATTGAAGAGATTGAAGAACAAAGAACACCAAACATCGATGGTGAGGCATCCATACGAATGTTAGTTGGTGAAACAAAAGCACTTGACAACTGGGGAGCAAAAAATATACCATCTATTATCTTCATTGATGGACCCATAGTAGATCCACCGACATATAGAGACAAGGATTATATTGAAGATCGGTGTAGTGCTATTAAAAAATGTCTAAAAAATTCTATAATAATAGGTTGTGTTAAACGTTCGAGAGACTCATTTTTTATCAAACATTTTGAATCAATTACGCACTCAGAATCGATAAAAAAAGATTTCCTTAGTGATCAACAGCTTTTTGCATACCTTTTTTCAATCTTTAGGTTCGAAAATAAATATAATGGCATTTTATTCTCCAAATTTATTAATATTTCAGATCAAGATATTTATTCAATCTACAAAGAGAATGGCATTTATATTTTTACTGCATTTTATCAAAAAAGTATAGATTCAAAAATCCTGAGAATAGATATCCCTATGGTAGAGGAAAAGGTAAAGGAAAATTGGGAGGAAACTGATATATTATTAAAATCTATAAAGGCCGTGGCTTATTGGCAATATCCGAAACAATATATACCTCTTCCAATAGAGTTGGCTCATGAAAAATGTAAAATTAGGGAGGGGACTGCTGAAGTTTTATATGATGAGATATTGACAAAATCTAAAAGCGGTGATATAGAAGATCAGATTACTATGTGGCAACTGAGGTGATGGATATGGTCGAAAAAGAAAAAATAGGGATAATCCTAAGCGGTGCGACAACTAGAGAAGCAGTATGTCAGTTGCTTGAAGATGCAGAAAAAGGAAAGGTATATGAAGGAATGTTAGTGTTAGTTATTCCAAAGGACAAAAAGCCTCTACTAGCCCGAGTGTCCCAAATTATTCCCTATAATGCATTTTACACAGAAGGTGACCCTTGGAGTGAGGCAAGAAGAAAAGGATTGCCAATACCTGAGGAAATCGCTAGACAGTATGAAGTATGTAAGCTTGATTTACTTATTGAATTACCAAAAGGTGAGATTAAATACCCACCAAGTCCAGGAGATTATGTAATAAAAATAGATCCTAAAACGCATGAAAAAGAAATTTTTGGTGTATCTCGTGGAGAGCCAAAATGTATATGGTATGGAAGCCTAACAGGGTATGAAGGAGCGCCCATACCCTTAGATGTTGAAAAGATACCTATGCATATGGCAGTTTTCGGTACCACCGGTAGTGGTAAATCATTTGACGTAGGTGTATTGATTGAAAAGCTTGTGGACGTGCCTGCAGACGAGACGACCCACATATCGTTTCCAATGATAATTATTGATGCTAATGGGGATTATCTAGATTATGTAGATTATATGAAAGAAAACGGAGAATTTAAAAGAGCAGGTTGGGTAAAAAGGTTTGTGTTCCCCAATGTTTTTACAAGAAGATTAGAACTCCGTGAAAAATACCGTGAGTATGTATTTCCTATAGGAATCGACTTAGATGCCTTATCTAAAAGAGAACTCGCTGAAACAATAATACTTTATTATAAGGGCACACTTGAAGGTGCAGAACTTCAACTAAGCGGAATTGTTCATTTACTAGAGCATATGGAGAGTGAAAGAGCTTTTGATTCTCAACATGATCTATTTCTAAATAACTATTCTGATCTTATTGAAGAACTAGAAAGAGTGGATGAAAGAGTTATACATAGATCAACAAAAACAGCAATACAACGTGCTTTCGAGAAATTTTTAGAGGTGGAGAGAGAACACAGTTTACTCTCTTATAAAAATAAATCTCCATTAACCAAACCAGAGTTTATTGATGAAATAACAAAAGATGGCGGAATTGCAATAATTGATTTTTCAGAGGAAGGTGCTGTTGGGGTAGAACTTCAAACTAAACAACTCGTTATGACATATTTAGCAACCGTGTTGTTTAAAAAGTTCACTGAGTATAAAATGATGGGAGAAGAAAGATATCTCATCTTTTTAATCGAAGAAGCACAGAATTTTGTGCCTGATAGGTCTTATCCTATAGGATTGAGTCTCGCGAAGAATAAGCTTTCTTTAATAGCTACACAGGGAAGAAAATTTGGATTATCCTTGTGTATTATTACTCAGCGTCCGTCTTTTGTTGATAGGATAGTTTTATCTATGTGCAATACATTTTTTATTCATAGAATTTCTCCCGAAGACGTTAATTATGTTAAAAGCGTAACAGGTGGACTGCCTTCATCCTTATCCTCCAGACTTACTACTTTAGAGCAAGGAGAGCTTATCATTACTGGACAAATGAATAAAGTGCCTTTACCTCTCTTAATTCATGTTCCAACTACTGAGAGAATTGTGAAACATACTGCTGGCACCACAAATGTGGTAGAGAGATTGGCTAAAATTAGGAGGGGAGAGACATGAAAAAAACCAGAGCATTTAGTAGACTCCCTAATGTTAGTGGTGTCCATTTTGAAGGATTTGAGGATGTAACCATTGAGAGCAGAAGCGTCGTTAAAAAGGATATAGAGGATTTTATCAAATATTGTAAAAAGGATGCCAAAGGAACAGCAACTAGAGTCATTCTTGGCGAGTGGGGTGAAGGAAAAACAGAAGCGTATTATAGGTTTATCGTGCCACTTGTGAAAAAACAAAATGATTATGCGTTTTTTGTGTCTGCATCCACTTTAGCAAATTGCTATAATGACGAAAAAACGATAAAATTGTTGAGAACGACTACATTAACTGCACTGAGATTTTTAGTGGCTATTTTCAAGGGTATAAGAGACGAAACAAAAGATAAAAAAATAAAAGAATTAATTCCTTC
>JAGHAI010000189.1 GCA_021161555.1 bacterium | reverse complement strand
CTTATTCTTTTTAACATAAGCTATTAGGCTTTGTCCTTTGGTCAGATTTAGAGTCCTAACTATGGGCATTGGCACCGTTAGTTTATAAGAATTACCTATTTTCGAAAGTTTAACCTCAAATATAATGTCCATATATACTATTGTATATTTCAAGTATTTAAATGTTTTTATTTTCCTGTGCAGAAAATAAAGTTATGAAGAATTTTTGTTTTTTAAACCTCCTTATTCTTTTATTACTAGTTCCCATACTTGTTAACGCAACTTCTGGGGAAGAAAAAATCGTCTTCTCAGTACCCATGAACGTAACGGTTGTTTGGAGAGGAAAGATAATTGAAATAACACCGGAGAAAATAGTCTTGGCACAAGGAGAAGTTGCACACTTTGATGTCTATTTGGCTCTAAAAGATGGTAAGGAAACTCCTATAAACGATGCTACAGTTTATGGTGTAATTCATAGACCAGATGGTGAAGAAGACGGTCTTGGCTTCAGCTTTATAGGTAACGGAACATACAGAAGTGACGATTACACCTTCATGATATCCGGTGTGTATAGGATAGAGATAGTAATTTCTTCCCCGGACTTGGGGGAGGTTAAATCGTATGCTGAAGTAAACGTCATGTCCGGAGGAATCAGAAGTCTTTTCCCTGTTGGTTTTAACATAACCGCAAGACCCACCCTAAACTTCACACTTTATCCGGAAAGCTTTATCCTTCTTATGAAAGACAAAGAGGAGATTATAAACCTCACTATACAGAACAACGAGAAATTCAACCTGATAGTTTTGGCAAACACCTTTTTGGAAGCATTGGACGGATATAAAGTAATAATTCCTCCAGATAGCAACAAGACAATTAGATTTGTTGTAAAGCTGCCAGAATATTGTGCACAAAAGAATTGGGTCATAGGACTATACATAAGAGGCGGTCTTGAGGTTAACACACCAATCAACCGAGTAGATGTTCCTGTCAAGGCGTTTACTATTTGTCCAGATGGTACTTTTCCAAAGGAGGCTCTTAAATTGCTGGAAAAGGAAAAAGCAAAAATTAAAAAGCTTGAAAAGGAGTACTGGAAAACTACTGAGCTTCTAACTTATTTGGTTATAGGATTGGCAGGCGTATGTCTTATAGTTTACTGGAAATACGAGAATCTAAGAGAACTGTTGAACAAACTTAGGTCTGCTTTGAAACTATCTGAGTAGCTGCATTGTGCAGTTTATTAGCGTACTTGGAAAACACTCGTAGTATGGTTTCTTATTAGAAAATCCTTTCAAATAACAACAGCTTCTCTTTGTCGAATCCCAGTACAGTATTTTTAGTAAATACTCCTCGGCCTCGTAGGGAGAGTAGGCTGCCTCAGAACATTCCCAACCTGTTTCAGTTTTAATGCAGCTGACTCCAAAGCTTTTTCCAGAAATCAGACAGTAGCCCTCATCTCCCTCTCCAACTTTTCTACCCAACACTATCCAACATTCCATCATGGGAGTCTTTCCATCGTATCGGTGATACTCGTAGCAGCTATATCCGAAACATGTTATGTTGTATTTGTCCAATATTTTTTTACCCTCTTCTGGTAACTTTGACGGAAACACGGCTGTCTCAAGAATTTTGCTTTTTTCAATCAACGGAACGAATAGAAGGTGGTATACTAACATCGTGAAGGCTACTAGCACCCCTAGGAAGGTTAGTATCATTAGGAGCTCGGACCTAATCTCCATAGCTCAACCTCTTTCTTATTTTTGTGGCTATGTAGTAGAATATAGACGTAGACACTAGGAATGTTAGAAACATTGAAACCACTTCTTCCCATCCTTTCCAATATAGCAGGGTTATGAGTGCTAGCACACCTACCAACAGTATGTAGTCTTCGAACGAGAACTTCATCCCATCACCGATGCTATAATACTCAATATGAAAAGTATTATGCAACCCAGGAAAATCCACTTAATATAGTCTTTTAACATGGACGCTAGAGCGAAAAAGCTTGCGACCATGATTATTACTCCAAAAATTCCACCGGTATCTATTATAGCACCACCTATCTGAATAGTTTGTGGTATTCCTAAAAGTTCTAGAATTGATGTTGCAAACGACGCTAGAGAGCTCATTAAGTTGTTAAAAGATGTAATCAGAGAACCCAGACTAGTTGATACTCCCATGTTTCTAATTTAAAAATTTTTCAATTTAAAGATTTGCTTTGAGTTAGAAATAGCCAAGTTTTCTCAATCTTTCCATTATTAGCTCTTTGTCTACATCCCTTCCAGCTCTTTCTTTCACTTTTCCCTCCTTTATGAAGGAAATTATTTCGTCTATATTCTTGAAACCATCTTGTTTTACTACGCTTGTGCATGGCTCACATCCCAAAGAAGAATATCCTTTTAAGTAGAGCGGATTGAAAGGCAGATTGTGTTTTTTAATATATTCCCACACTTCCAACCATTTCCAGTGTAAAATCGGGTGAATTCTAGTGTGGTCTTCTCTTGGGGAAAAAATTTTCTCTTTTGCCCTTTCCGGATGTTCGTCTCTTCTTATGGCAACAAACAAAGCTTGAATTCTATACTTTCTTATAAAGTCCTTCAAAGGCACAACTTTCAACCAGTAACAACATCTTTGTTTATCTTTTCCTATCGGACTTGCTTTTTTGAGATATTCTTTCTTAAGTAAGTCCTTATAGAAGACTACTT
>JAGHAI010000227.1 GCA_021161555.1 bacterium | reverse complement strand
GTGGCAGCGTATATTAGGGGTCTCCGCTTATAGGCCGCAACAAGCCCGGCTTCCATCACGTTTGGATCGAAAGAGCAGAGAATTAGGGGCAGCTCCGTCGCCTTCATGACGTTCTCAACGGCAAACGTGAAGGCTGAGGGATCATTCGATGTTGATCTTATGGCTATCATGTCGAGGCCTAGGCTTCTGCCAATATAATTGTATGAGAAACTCTCGATTCTCCTGATCCTATCTAATAGGCCCTCCTCCCCATCTGATCCTTTCAGCGGCATCTCATCGGTTACGTCGATCGCTATGGGCGTTGGATTGTGATATGTGAATTCATGACGATACAGGACGAGTTTACCGCCGACCTTAACTGCGCGATCCCCAGTTCCAACAGTGATCTCCTTGATGGGGGGCGCCAAAAGTTCCTCTAATTTCCTCCGTGCATCCCCATACTCTTCCTTTTCAAGTTCGGGGCATTTATCGAGGCTTGTCTCCCTATTCACTAATTTCACAGCGAATGCCATGCAATTTTCTTCCCCGCACTTCTTACAGTTCGTCTTTGGAAGTAGCATGTAAACCTCTATTGGGCTGAGTTCGGTTGCGCCTCTTTTGATCTCCCTCTCAGACATCCAGTTGCGCCTCCGATTAGATCTTCACAGAGACCCAATCGGATATCTTCTCCGGCTTGGCCTTCCCCATACTCGAGAACTCCTCGATTATCCTCTTCATCGTCTTTATCGCGTATGGATGCATCATCATGAATATGTCTACTCCAGCCAGAAATAGGCTGAGTGCAGTGACGGTTTCCCATAATGGCCCTCTAAGCTCCCTTGGCTCCCATTCCGGCGGAAGCTTCATCCATGCTTCACGAGCAGCCCAAGCATTCGTTGTTCCAGAGAGAGTTGGATGCTGGAGCTCCTCATCGCCCATCAGAGCCGCCATCCTCGCCCTCTCATGTATGCTGAATGTATATTCAAGCCCATATCCAAGAGCCGCTGTTGTAAGGTCCATGATTATTGAATCGGCTGGAACGTATGAGTAAAGCTTCCTATTCAGCTCCTTAGCCCTATTCAGATCCAGAGCCGTAAATGCTAGGACTGCATGTCCATGCTCACTCGCCGCTCTGGCGACTTTCTCGAGAACCTTAGCCTCATCCATGTCTAAAGTTAAGGAGCTCAATAAAACTCTCTCTCCATGAGTCACCTCAGCGACTTCAATGAAGACCTCCGCATCCTTCCTCGGGTCTCCGCATCCACCCACGATTATTGGGACATCGACTGCCTGCAATATCTCCTCAACGGTCTTAACAGCCTCCTTTGGGGGTGCGTCTTTAATGAGCGGGTCTGTGCTCATTAGCTCAACGGTGACTAGGTCAGCTCCAAACTTTTCAACCGCCATTCTAGCCCATTCGGCAGGGTCTCCCATAACCTCCTTCACGTAAGTCTTCACTGCCTTTGGCAGGGATATTGGTATATCGAATACATCGACTGAGATGGCTGGTGGATGAGGGGGAGCTCTTTCAAAGAGATAATATGACGGAGAGTTTTCGCCTCCAACGATCACCGTCTTTCCCCGGCTTCCTCCCTCTCCTCTCGTGGCTCCGAGCTTAACCTCCCTTATCCTCCCCGGATACTCCTCAATCAACGGTTTGAATGGGGCTTTCAGGATCTCGGCTGGCTTAGCCGGGACGGCTGGCTTTGCAACCGCGGCCTTAAGCGGCTGAGCGGGAGCTCCAGCCACCGGCTGGAGCTGAATCTCCAATTCCTCAACCTCGATCTCTACATCCTCAAGTTCTACCTCGCCGAGCTTACTTAAAAGCTCCAACAGTTTAGGCCCGATCCTTATGGTCTTCCCCTTCTCTTCCTCTTTTTTCTCCAAGATTATTTCCTCCCACTCTTTATATGGAGTTTCTTAACATGAATCTTAGCGTTCTTGAGTATTATCTTAAATCTACCCGATGGAATGGCCGAGGTGAGAATCGCAGAGGGTGGAGCCTCAACCGGCATCTCGACAGGAGCCTCTTTCCTCTCCTCAACGACAGCTTCAGCCTCTACCTCCTTCCATCTACTAACGATCGGATGTCCCTTCTCTTTAAGGAAGGTCTTTAATTCATCAACGTTCGATACATCATTCTCTGTTGCTATCTTATCGACTAAATCCTCCGGTATGAAATCCTTAACCCTCTCCTTTGCGCTCTCTGGCATCCAGACTATACGGTTCCATCCTCCATCAGCCTGCAGAAACTTTGGAGATCTCATATATTCGAATGAGATTCCATGGAATCCATCGACCTGTCTGCCTCCAGCTGCTGAATCGGCTATGATGGAGAATGTTAGGCCATTAACCGTTTTCCCCTTGAAGCCCCTATGGACTATTCCTAGACCGTCTACCTCTGGAATGTAGAAAGCAACCGCCTCGAAGCATCCGCATGATGTATGCGGGTATCCGAAGGCCGTATAGAGCCATATTCTCGTAACGGCCCCTGAAGTATTCTTCTTTACTGATTCATTTGCCCCCGAATATTCGCCCTTAACCGGGTCTAAGCATTCGCCCTTCGGAACCTTATATATCGGGCCTTTAGGATCCACTCTTGCAGCGGCTCTTGCATCAAACCAGCTTATCGCCCCGCAGTTTGCATATCTCTGCGGGGTTATTATGCATGCGTGCGTCGGGGCGAAGGATTGGCATAGATTGCATCCATAAAACTCCTCGACCTCCTCGTCCTTAAGTCCCCTAGCCCTCGCATCCCTCTCCTCATAGACTTTTAAAGCCATCTCATACATCTCATCGACCTTTTCCTTCTCTGTGATGAAGGTTATGCTTATCTT
>JAGHAI010000109.1 GCA_021161555.1 bacterium | reverse complement strand
GAATTATACACCTCATACTATTAATATATATTCTCAGGAGCAGGTCGAATATGTTCCTGAGATCCGAAAGTACGTCGTCAAGGAAGGGGAAGAACCCATTGTGGTTATTCCCTCAGACGGGATGCTTTCTGCTAAAATTAAATATGAAAAGATCACTGAAATAGATGGGATTCCTATTCACGAGCCAGTGGTCGAAAATTGTGATGAACCTCCCGAAGGAGAGGATGTCATAGTCTCGCAGCTTTATGTTGCGGCTATGAGGGCCCTCGGGATGGATACTTCGAAATTGTACACCGTATCCCAACCGGTATACAACTCGAAAGACAACCCAAGGCCTGTTGGATGCCTTGGGTTAAACCGAACAAAATAATAAAAAAAAGGAGGTGATACTATGACTCTGAAGTTCTGGGAAGGGAGAAAAGGAACCCCAATTTCTAAATTGGGGTCTGGAAAGATCGTGTTCCCCGAAAGGGGAACTACGGTTGAACTGGGGAAATATTATGTAGGTGAAATTGTCTTCGAAAAGGACAATTTTGCCATATTTAGACCACATAGATTAACTAGAAAACAAAGGAAGTATGAATGTGGTCATGAGGTACTGGTGGAAGAAGGGGGTGAGGAAAGAAAAATAATAGAATATACAATATGCCCGAAATGCCACTCAGAGCTTGTGGCAAAATACGAGCATTATGAATTGTCTCCTTATCTAAGAGAGAAGCTGAATAATTATCTCTTATATAACGGAGATGATGATAAACTTCAGGAGAAGCTTGCTGTGATTACTTCTCCTGAAACAGAAGAGATCATCTCGGAATTTCCGGAGGAGTAGAAAGGAGGTGATAATGGAACTGTTCTATGCTAAGGATATTCGGAAGCTTTTAGACACTATTGGCAGAATTCAAACCCTGCCTAAGAATGTCTACGATGGTAAAGCTCGAATATTCCGAACGAAATATGGAAGTGTGATAGTCGAAGAACCTGATTCTGAATATCAAATAGCTGGATCAGGAGATGAGCCTGAGATTACATGGAGTCTCTTCCTGTATTATAGAGAGCAATTTATGGAGTCTCTAGGTTTCGGAGAAGAGAGAAGGGAGGAGATGGAAAAGCGAATTCGAGAAGAAGTGAAAAAAGCCTCATTGGGCAAACAAACAGAATTTGTTTGCCCTGTATGTGGTAAGGTTTTGGACGAGAGCGAATACGTTTTTCCGGTAGAGGTAGAAGCCGGAAGTGTATTCAATGGCCAGAGGTGGGACACACGATCGGAGACATCATATATCTCCGTTAGAAAGTGTTCCAGAGGTCATGGATATTTTGTAATGTGCAAGGAGGATGGAACAAAAGAGCTAATATCCGAAAAGAAGGAGATTAGATCTTTTGATATAGGAAAGATAGAGGTGACCGAACAGAGTTATATTCTGAAACCTGAACATACGCTACTCAGGGTTTACAAACCAATTAGTATCCGAACAAGATATTATGTGAGGATTAAACTAAAAGATACTGATATTAAAGCCGCTCCTGCGGCGTACATCATACGTGAGAGGCATCTCTCACGTATTGTTATTGAGACTGCGATAGCAGATCTCATATGGTTCGATATCGGATCAGATTTCAGTTCGCAGGAGTTGAAAGTCGACAGAAAAGGTGATGAAAGGATTACTCGGTTGTTTAGATATGAAAGAAAGGAGGTTTAACAAATGTTCCATTTTCTAGTGATCGGGTTGCTCCTATCCTTCGGGTTTGGAGCAATCTTTTACATTTTATTTTCCATTTATGATCTTATCAAAAAGATCATATGGAAGATTAAAGTAAGAAGACAGAACAAGAAAAGAAAAATGAGGAGGTGGTAGGAATGTTTGCTATGTTCTTAATAGGACTGCTTTGGGTTCACGTTAGTGAGCCTGATTGTGAATTTGTTAAAAGAAAACAACAAGGATGTATGAAATGAAGCAAGAAACATTTGAGGCTAAATCAAAAAGCCGGGAATTAAAGTGTATAGTTGAAACAAATGACCAGAAGTTAACTATAGTCATAATGGATCATCGCTCTACTGATTACACCAGTATAAAATATATTATTTCTAGATATCCCGGATATTTCAGAACGTTCTACATACAAAAAGTTTATAATCTTCAAGACGGTAAGTGGAAATTTGTGAAAGGTAAATTCAGAAAGCAGTTCTACACGAATGATTATTATGATTTATACGAAACCTTCGACACGGTATTATACAGGAGCCAGATAGCTAAAGAGTGGATAATAGAAACTATCGAAGGTTATTACGGTTATTATGGGGTTCACTCAGTTGGATCATATGATAATCTTGTGAAATTCCTAGTAACTAATTTACCTATCATTAAGAAACTGTCGGTTATAGGAAAGAAGCAACTAATGAGGATCAGAGTTAAGTCGAGAAATCCGATTGATATGATCATGAAATATATTGGAATTCCGGATAATTACTTACGGAGTTACAGAAATCACTATAAGGAAAACTTCACTTTTCAGGAGACATTAAATACATTAATACGAATACGTAATGCTGGAATGAAGTTGGATTTCAAGTCACTAAGGAGGATTTTAACACGGTATACGGTTAATACTGGACGTTATTACGGATTAGTATATGATCATCTAGTTAATATGAAAAGATATTTCAAACTTACTGGGATAGTGCTTGACTTTCCGAAATTGTCTGATTTTGACTACGAACATCACAGATTGGCCAAAGAAGTTGCCAGATTGGAAGATGAATCCAGAAAGGGTGTGAAACTAGTGTATTCTGGATTGCCGAACCAGATAGCCGGATGGGAAGTGGTTCCTCTATGTACTTCAGAAGAATATATAG
>JAGHAI010000093.1 GCA_021161555.1 bacterium | reverse complement strand
ATATTATAATAATTATAATGAATGCTTAAATACTTTATGGCTTTCTTCGCTTAATCCACAATTCCCCCAAAATTTTGAAGTTTTTACGCATTAAAACGCTCCATTCTTGCCTTGTTTCTTCCGTTACACCATATCTCTTCATCGCAACGGTAAATTGTGGTTTAATTCTGAATGATATATCATCACTATTATAACGCCTAAATTTCCCGCTATCTATGAAAAATTTCAGTTTTGTTAATGCCCTATAGTCCTGAGTATCGTAATAAAAACTTGCAAATCTTTTCATTATTCCCGTTTCATCGTCAACAATGCCCCAGACATGAATGTAATATTCAACCCTGTGATTTCTGAAATAGGGATCTAACCAAGAAAAATTAGGGAAGCAAACAATCCAAAAGTAGTTGAACTTTCTAAATTGTCCAACAAGCTTAACCATATCTTTACCTACTTTCTTCATCGCATCTCTATTTAACAAATCCTTAAATGCCTCATCCATAAAAATTACGCTCGTAATCGGTGGTGGTTGAACATATCTATTGTAAACATCCAAACCCATCTCATAACTGATAATATAATGAGGACCCACACGCTTCTCATAATTATATCTATTTTCATCAAAAAATCCCTCTCTGTATTTTTTCTCAATCAGCTTTTCTCTCAGCTTTTCGTTCTTTGCCAACTGTCTAAATATGTAATCTTTGAGCCACTGCCCAGCTGAACTTTTGCCTCTGCCTTCCATTCCACCGATAACAATAACTGCGTCTAAATCGTTCAGCAAAACTTTTTTAACGATAAACTCAGCAAATCCATTCATCGCTTCATCAAAATTCTGAATGAACCTTATTTTGTTCAAATCAACTTCAATCATAAATAAATATTTGCTCAGCTAATTTTAAATCATGGCAAGAAGAAGGAGAGTTAGGAGAAAAAGGAGAGCGAGAAGAAGGAGAAGAAGATAAAAATTCTGTAAAATAAAAAATTGAATGTTTTGGTTATTTGTAATGCTATGAAATAGCCATGTCTTTCTTGCTCGTTCTAAACTTACCAATTGTTGAGGATATGTTCACTAACTTTTTGTTGGTAAGCAATTTGGTAAGCTTTCTCATGATACTATCAATTTCTTTCATTGCTTTCTGAGGAGAGTAATCGTGATTTTTCCAAACAAAATTTTCAATCGCTTCCCACACTTTCTGGTTTTTCTTATCCTTGACGTTTTCTCCAATTAACAGCCACAATCTCCTTATCAGCGTTATCGTTTTGTGCTGTAAATCGTAGAATTTCATCAGCCTCATGTCATATTGCTTGAGAGATTTGCTTTTACTCAACCTCAGCAATTCTTCATAGGTGCTTTTCAGCTCAGCGTAAGAAGTAGAAAGAAAAACATAGTTGAGCGTAACCTCATCTATCAACGTCCAAGTTTCGCTCTTCAAAACCTTCTCCGTATAATTCTTCTGCATTCAATCACCTATGGATGCGGAAAGCTACTCGTTAATAAAGGAAGGTATCTCAAGGCAAGGAATAGAGCAATAGCTATGAATATGAATATCAATATTGTCTTGAAGTCAAACTCAAACTCCTTTGCCTGCTTCTTGAACATCTTCTGCAATATTCCCATCATTTCAGTTAGTGCCGTGTTCTTTTCCATTTCAATCATTAAATGCAAATCCTTATCCGTAATAGGTGTAGAATTGTTAGCTATCGGATCGAATGCCGAAATGTTTTCGTCGTCGATGAAAATAGCTCTAACGCCAGCAAACATAAAAATTTGGTCTGGCTTGTATTTTCTCCTTATTTCCTCTTTACCTATCTTGAAGTAAATGTAGTCGGGATCTTCTTTCGAAGAAACAATCGTTTCTATTTGCTTGTTATGCTTTATCAAAATGCCCAAAATCTTGTTCTTTATTCTTGCTTTCATAAAAGAGCTAATGGTTCCTCTACCCAGAAGCAAAACGAAAATGCCGAATGCTATCAAAACACCAGCTAAACCCATCGTGGAATACATGAAAATGTTCCTCTGCCATGCTAACTGATTGATTAATTGAATGATTTGTTGTTCTGTCACCATTTCCTCTCACCCTTTGACATGAACGGCTTTTCGGATAAATCAATTGGCTCGTTTATTTCGCTCCTTGAAGTTTTTTGCATCTTCCTCTCAAAACCTTCAAAACTACGAGATGCTTTAATCTTGGCATGCAATTTCAAGTTAAGCTTTCTCGCTCTATCAATCAAAAATTTCTTCAATCTTTCGTCTTTAACGTGATTTGCCAACTTCAAGTAGTTGTTTATCGCATCTATGTAGAGCAAAACGCTGAAAATATCAATCGAGTTAAAGTATGTCCAGCCAAGCTCTTTATGAATGCCCCAAAACTCTTCTTTTAATCCTTCTGGTATTTCAACTCCTTCACTAACCAAGCTCTCAAAATCTTGAAAGGGCGGAATGCTAACGCTACCAAAATCTTGCGGTGTGTTAGCCATGTAATCAATCGGCATTTCATCTTTTAACATATTTCATCGCCTCTTTGTTCAGCTTTGAAGTAACTGAAATTAATTCATCATACACGATATACAGCAAAATAACCAAATCCAATACCATCATTACAGCTGGTCCTAACTTAGCGTATGGAAATGGTTGAATGTCATAAATGAACTGAGACGCTGAAGTATTGTATGTAACAGCAATCAAAGTAGCCATCCCGAAATACAGCGAAACGTTAGCTCCGAATGACAAAGCCCACCAGAGAAACCTTTTTATCAATCCCCTGTCTGCAATAGCTAAGGTTGCCCACACTACGCTCGCTGAAAACACTACCAAGTGAAACCAAACATCTGTCACAATCATAATATTATTTACCATTTATGATTTTTAAATCAAAAAAGAAAAGAAAAAGGAAGGGAAGGCGCTTATCTGAGCTTGACTACTGCGAATATTCCTAATAGGAATACTGATAATAGGAATATATACATCAATGTCTTTATGAAACTGGAACCTGTTTGTATTGTGCTGACTCCTGTTTGTGAAGATTGTTCAATTATCTGATTGGTATAGTTACCGATTGTGCTATTTTCGTCAATGTCACTGGTTAGGTCGTGTGTGACCTTGTAGCCCACTCCTGCGGTTGCTGGCATTATTACGTTGAAGTAGAGCATTACCATGAAGAGTATGCTGACTATTGCTACTATTCCGCCGAGTATTCCATATTTTGCTACCATAATTGAAGTTATGAACTACTAATATATAAACATGTTATATATTCAGAATGATGCCCCGCTTTTTCATTATCACTCTACCGTCTTCGCTCAGTTCTTTCAAAATCTTCTTTGTTTCTTGCTTATTTATGCGAAATTTCCTACCGAAGTAAGAATAAATCGTCTTGTAGGGAATTACGTTGTAGTAAGGAAATATCATTTTTTCTAATCGCCTCATGTGTAGCAAAAAGATGCCCTTGAGTTCTTCTTCCTTCGGTAGCTTTATTTGCTTCATGTTCTCCGCCTTGCTATGCTAACAGCTATGAAAAATCCCATCAGCAGATACAGCATTGCGCTATACGTGTAGAAGCGTGGAGTTAAAGGCAAAAACCCAGCTGAACCGAATATCGTTATTAAAGAGAACAAAATTGTAGAGAATAAAGCCCCAATCATCATGTTCTTCTTCAAAATCGAAGCTCCAATGAACGTTAGGAAGATTAAGAAGACATAAGCATAATCTCCAATTGATGAATAGATGCCGTTGTATGTGTAGTAGTAAATTGCTTGGTCTGCCCTGTCTATTCTAAACAAATCCTCTGGTAATGTTATTATTTCATCAGCCATTCGGTCTCACCCTCGTAAAGATTTCATATCCAACAGCGGCGTAAGCAAGCAAGGTTATGATGTCAATTAAATTCGTAACGAAGCTAATCAATAGCTCTGGTGCATTAAAGCTCATTAAAATTTTCTCAACCGTATTGGATAAACCACTCAGCAAAGTTCCTTTAACAAAATCCCAAACCGTCCAGCTTCTCTTTGCTCCAATATTGAACCATTGATATTCTTCATCGCTTGCTGTCTGCAAACCAGAATGCAATGATTCAAGTATTTCACTCGTGTTTAATTCGGTAAAGTTGTAATTACTCCTACTCGGAGAAGATGGTAAAACTGCATTAGAGCTTATGGCGTTAACTGTATCAATAAATCCAAGAGTAATGTTAATTGAGAGGACAAAGATAGCTATTTCAAACCAAACGCTTGCCATAAATATATATTTCATTCGACATTTTTATTTTTTCTTGAGCGTTAAAGCCAAGCCGATTCCGAGCAACAAAACACCGAAACCAACCATTAAGTTTGTGTATTCTGCCCAAACTGCCGCATTAACCAGCAAGTAAATCCCAGACAGTATTAAGCTCATTCCTTGCCTTAGCAATGAGAATGCTTCTGCCAATATCAATCCAGCTGGAACGATTACCATCATTAACAAAAATAACAATTTGCCCCAGCCCTGAAACGATGGCATGTTTAGCTTGTGCGGATACGCATAGCTTCTCAGTATGTTTATTTTTCCATCGTCGCTCGTTACGCTAACCAAAATGCTCGTTATGTTTAAAGCGGTGGCGTTAAACGAATACTGATAAATTGCATCGGTAAAGCTTGAATTCAAGACAACATTACCATCTTGGTCTGTTATCACTATGTTTTTAGCATTGTTTCTGCCTAACGGGTCTTCAAACGTAACAACTAATAATCCATTTTCATCAAAAATATCAACGACTGGTATTCTTGGAGCGTGAATCAGCGTGCTGAATTCCAACGGTAAATTGATGAAAAATATTGAGTTGCAAATAGCATCAACTTTACCAATACAACTCGTGTAAAGTCCCTTATCTATGCAAACATCGTATTCGCTACCTTCATAAATGTAAAAGATGACCTTGCCTTCAACATCAAACTTGTTTTGTGCTACAGTTGTTCCTAAATATTTCAATTCAACAACATCATTGTAATCAACGCCTTGCCCTATGTAGCCAGTCATGAAGCAGATTGTTCCGCTGTTTGGATTTAGCAAATACATGTCGATTAAACCTCCAGTTGTATAATATTTTCTTAAGTATGTGGTTGGTGGATTACCATACTTTACCAAAGCAGTTACGTAAACTGGCTCAGCATAATCACTCTGATTTTCAACTATGTAAACCGTGCTGTTGCTAATCGAATAGCTTTTTGTCGTATCATCCGAGAAAGTAACTATCATGTCCATATTATCAATAGATGAAAAATCAAACGGCTCTTTAGTTCTTTCATCACAGATATTTATGTCATAGTAAACGAAATCATAAGTTTTTGAAACACTTGCTTCATTGCCTCCATCGTTGCAAGTTATTTCTATGCTGACCAAATCATCGGCATAGAACGAATAAACATAGCTGTTAGTAAACTCTACATCGTTAACCTCACACCAAACCGTATCGCTCACTCCATCTGTCGCTACAATGCTAACGTTTTCAAGTGGTCTGTAGCTAAATAAACCGTAAGCAAAATCTTCGCTTACGTTTATGATTGGTGGCTTGGTATCGTAAAAGTTAACGTCAACGACGAGCATACTGTCATTTACTTTTATTGAAATTGAGTCGTAATCCTTGTTTGCTACCGATAAGCTAACATCTCCTTGTGGCAAATCCTTCCACTCGATATAATAATCCGCGTTATCAATGGTAAAGTTGATTTGAGTTGTGGAATTCT
>JAGHAI010000100.1 GCA_021161555.1 bacterium | reverse complement strand
GTATGGACCACTATAAACTTCATTTTTTGTTTTCACATATCTAAAAAGTCTCTGTCCTGACAGCGTTTTCATTTTCTTCAATTTTTCAACTAATTCTCTTGTTACACTTTCTCTTTCCTTTTCATTAACAAAAAGATACAATTGGCCTTGATATGACTGAGGAGAAAAAGCTCGAGTTTCTTTTGATAATATGGGTATTCTATTCAAATTCCGTATCCTAATAAGTCTAGACAGTAAGATTTTCATAAAAGGTGGAAGCAATTCTGCAATTTTAATCAAGTATTGTAAGGCTTGGCTAAAATAGATTTTTTCTAAAATAAAAGGCGGATTACATGTTTGAGTACAAGATAGCATTCCGATACGAACTAGCCAGTTATTTATATAAAAATTATATTTCAGAGCATTAAAACCATGATCGGATACTATCATTAGTAAAGCATTAAATCTATCTGCAATCCTTTCCATTTGTGAAACGGCTAAGTCAAGCGTTTTAAAGTAAGCTATAATATCATCCTTTAGACGGTTGTTGCATCGGTTATTAAAGATCGAATTCCAAAAGAAGTGTTGCACATGATCTAATGTTGTGAATGTAACCCAAAATAAGTTCCAATCGAATCTCTCTGCCATTTCAATTGATAGCTCCAGCCTTTTCTTTACCACTTTTGTTGCACTACGCAAATAGGAAACAGGATTGGTTGTTATCAAATCTAAGTTTTCCTCTACTTCATAACCTATCGTTTTCAGTATTTTTTCGGTCTCCGCGTCATTAGTAATGGGTTTTTTGCTTGGTATAGGTTCACCATACACTATTTTAGTATATGAGTTGTCCTTTAAACACGACGGAAAACTGTATGGTAAATTTATAACAATTGACTTAAAACCAAAATGCGCCAGTCTGACCCATACTGGTTTTGCACGATGAAGTACTCCTCTAGTCAATATTTTAAAGCCTAAATTAGGATCTAGTTCCTCAAAATGAAAAATTCCATGTTTACCAGGGTTAAGTCCGGTTACCATAGATGTCCATGCTACAGGCGTTATAGGCGGAATCGTAGAAATAAGTGGAGAAAACACAGAATATGACGTCAATCTCTTGATGCTGGGAAAATACATCTCAGGCATATAATTGATAAGGTTCCAAGAACCACCATCAAGTCCTACTACTACGACTCTACGCTTCCTAGGCATTTATAGATACCTTCTCGTTTTTTATTTTGAGATCTTAATAAAGCTGATGTATTTAATCTACCCTAGATCATCTCTCTTGTATCGCGGGGTTCGAAAACTAATACTTTGTAGATTAATATAACTTTTACGAAGGTTCATGTTTTCCTTTGCAGAAGGCTGACGAATTCTACTGGTATTAGGTTTATTAGGCTGATGGGTAGTTGAGAGGAGGTATGGCAAGAAGACGCTATGTCGATGTTCACTTTGCTGTGAACGTCGGGACCAAGAAGGCTATGGCCACGAAGTCACAACCGATGATGCCATGACTTAAAAGTCTTCTCAAGTCTTCTAGAGGAGGCTGATAGCTATCAGAGGGTCTTAAAGGCCTATGGAGGTGGACCATACTGCACATAAGGATCCACGAGCTCTTTGAATCTAGAGATGTTGAGGCTGCTGTAAAGCCGCGTAGGAACAGCCGCATAGACATGCATTCAAAGACTAGGAATAAGGCTGTATAAGATTTTAAGCAATAAAAGATGAGTCAGGTTTGAGCAATAAAGTAGAAGATGGAATGTCGAGGCAACATATTCAAAATTCAAACATGCATTAGGAGAGTTCTGCATTGCAAAGGCAATGAAAATATATCACAAAAACTCATGACGAAAGTATAATCCGCAACATACTCATAAACTGAATAACTTAATTAGTCAACAAAGCAAAATTTTCGCAAATCATTTAAGACTATCATATATTATCTCTTCGCAAAATTTTCTAAAAGTTCAGCGTATCTATCCGCTAGCTGATCCCATCTATAATACCTCAAAACTTTCATCTGTAATTGTTTTCCTATAAAGTTTGCCTTTTTTTTATTGGTAATCAGATATTTTATTGATTTAGCAAGATCAATAGGATTCCACCTCGAGGTTATAATCTCCTTATCCTTGGCAAATCTTCTTTCAACGGGTCCCTCGAATGTCACAACAGGCTTCCCTAGAGCGCCATATTCAAGAAGTTTAATCGAAGATTCTCTACTATATGGAACTATGCAAACGTCACTTGAACTTATTAATTCCGGGATCTTTTCAGATGGTTGATAACCAATAAATTTGATTTTATTATTCAAGTGAAGATTCTCAACTAATGCTCTGACCTCTCTAGCTCCGGGTCCAGATCCAACAATTACATAAAGAACATTCTCCGGAACATACAATGCGCTTTTAATGAATATGTCAAAGCCATATGATCTATTAACTTGACCGACATACAACACGATCTTTTTTCCTATAGGAAAACATTGAGATTTGCTCCGGTTTTTCAGGGTAAATCTTTCAGGTTCAAAACCATTCGGGATTATCTCAATTCTCTTTGCTCCATATGATTTTGCCTTGTCGTAAAGAGTATAACTAACGCAGACTGTTAAATCAGATGCTCTAGGAAGAAACTTTTCAATTGAATAGTAAACTCTGAATGGACCTAATCCAGATAATTCGGTATAGGGATCTGTATAATCATAAACAAGGGGTATGTCTGCTATTTTACTAAGCAGAGCTCCTGCAATTCCTCCCCAGAACCCGACTCCTACTATAATATCAGCATTAAATGATACTAAAAGTTCAGCGAATAGTGTGTGAAGAGACGGTAAAAAATCATTAAAGTGGTAATAACGGTTCATTGGAAATAAGTTTATATTAATCGGCTCAAATACGATAATGTTCTTCTTAAATCGATATTTTCTTGGCTTTTTAAGGAAACCTCTATAAAAGTAATCGCATCCGAAATTGCAGACTGTAATATTATATTCATCTGGAAAATATTTTAGAAGATAAAAGCTGCGTTGTGGAGCTTGTTGAAATAAAGTTCCTCCACCTCTACACCATAGAATATTCAACTATTATGCCTCCAATTATACTTAATTTTTGGAAATATTATTATTTTGATTTCTCATCAGTTCCTCTCCCCACCATATTCTTC
>JAGHAI010000200.1 GCA_021161555.1 bacterium | reverse complement strand
GAGTAGGATGGATGAAGCGGAGGAACTCGCAGACGCGATGAAGGGCAGGACGATTTTGACTGGGCGGATTCGGGAATGGCAAATCTCTCTTTCCGCTTCGATTTTCAGGCGGCAGCTGGTTCAACTTAAAATTTCGCCTGACTTTCTCAATCAGAATTTGCTGCGGGAAGCAACTATTAAACGGATGCGGATTCGCGTTTCAATCAGTGTGCTCGAATGATACGCATGCGCGGCTGGTAGCTTTCGATTTTGCGGGCGTGCCACGCTAAAGCCAACGCGATCACGTAGTCTTCGCGGCCCACCACCGAGTCGAAAACGTAAATGCCCGGCTTCGACTTGCTTGGTTCAGCCGTGTAACCTTCCAGCTCGAACACTAATTCGCGGTGACGCTCGTCCTCTTCTTCGGGCAGCCAAAGCTCTTTCCGCTCAAACGCTTCAGCCACCTCGAAAATCAAATCGTTCTTCTGCTTATCCTTAATCTTCATGCCGTGCACAGGCAGATTCGCGTTCAACAGTAAAGTGAACAGCCCCTCGCCGATACCTTCCACGTCCACCACCATTCTTTTCACGTTAAAGTTCGGCAGTATCATCTGTATTTCACGGAACATTTGCTGCGTTGACACCCGCCGCCACTCGAAAATGCGACATGTCCGCGCAACCACTTTCTCTTCGCCGTCCACTTCTTTCGGCACTTCCTCCAGCACCAACATAACAGTCGGATTCACCATCAAACCCACGTCGATACCTATGTAGCACGGCCGCTCCGTTTTTTGGGGGAGAACATAGTTCCAGCGCGGTATCTGCGGGAACACTTGGTTCGCCGCGCCGTGGAACACGCAGCAGTATTCACGTTCAAACCTTATTTTGCCTAGCCGCTCCCTTTCGCGCCTCAAATCATCCGGGCTTATACGTGGACACTCACTGCTCGGAATACTGAACCAAGCCATACCCTTCGGCCCTTCAACGCCCTGCGGCACACCCTGTTTTCGCGCCTCCAAAAACTGCCTGTGGAAAAACGATCCGATGCGGCCCGCCGTGCTAATGTAGATTTCCTGCGGGTTCTCCATGCCCCGCACAACCGGCGTGATCGCCGCGAACATTTCATCGTAAATCAGCGCCGCCTCATCCACGATTAGTAGATTAGCATGAAAATTCCTCACGTTGGAAGCCGATGGCCGCGTACAACCAGTTGCGATTATTCGGCTTCCGTTCGCGAAGGACAACGCTAAAGACGACCTGCCCGTAACCAGCGACTGCAACGCCCTGCTGCGCCGCACAAACATTTTCGCGTACTCCAAAATCTGCTTCGCCTGATCCTCGTTCCAACTCACAATCAACACGGTTTGATTCGGAAACATAACAGCGCGATGCAACGCTTTAATCGCGCTCGCCCAAGATATACCAATGCTCCGCCCCTTCAAAACCACAACAATCCGCGCGCCGCAACGCAAAAACTGCTTCTGATAGTCATGCAGACTCTCACCCCTAACCTTAAGGAACTCCCTGTAAAACTTCACCGGATCACTCTGCAAGCTTTTCAAGCGCTGTTTATGAACCATCTCAAAGTTTATATGCAACTAAACCATTTAAAAACGTATCGTGGCTAAGTGGAGGTAACTCGTTGAAGGTTGTGGCTAGACGGATTGAAGGTGAAAAGCGGCATCTCCGGTTGAACTTAGTGGCGCTCGGCGACCTTCACGTCGGCCACCGCAACGTCGACTACGACGTTCTCGAACGCGTTATCGAATACATCAAGGACACGCCTAACTGCCTTTGGATTGGCATGGGCGATTACGCGGACTGCGTGACTTTCAAGGATAAACGTTTCGATTTGAACGCTGTTGATCCCACTTGCATGACGCCGGATCTCCAGTACCGCCGCGTCAAGCAACTTTTCGAACCCATTAAGGACAAGTGTATTGGACTGCTCGACGGTAACCACGACTACTTGTTTTGGCGGCGCTACCAACATAACTACGTTGACTGGCTTGCATACGAGCTCGGCGTCCCCTACTTAACTATGGACGCGTATATTCGCTTCAGTTTTGTTCGCAAGTCGGGGCGCACGCCCAAAGTAAGGCAAGTGAACATTTACGCGCATCACGGCTGGACAGGCGCACGCACGGTTGGAGGTAAAATCAACCGCATCCAAGACCTCGCGAAAATATTCCCCAACCTCGACGCCTATTTGATGGGCCATGTGCATTTGCTTGGGCAGGCGCCGCCACAAGTTCAGCTTTCAGTCGACAAAAACCTCAACGTTATCGAACACGTTGAACGCTTCGTGTTCACCGGCGGTTTCCTTCGCGGCTACATGCCCGACGCCGTCAGTTACATCGAAACCAAAACGCTAACGCCTGCAAGTTTAGGTTCCCCACTCATCAAAATTCGAGTAGGCGAAAGCGACGTCGTGAAAATCGAAGTAACTGAGATTCGATAGGTTTAAATAGTTTAGAACTTTACAAGTCTATAAGGTGATTGGATGGCCGACGTGCTCATAACTGGAATAGCCGGTTTTGTCGGTTCGCATCTTGCAGGGCGACT
>JAGHAI010000178.1 GCA_021161555.1 bacterium | reverse complement strand
CTATTAAATAAAAGCAGAATATAAATATTTTGGCATACCTAAACTTTAATAGGGGAATTACATTCTCTCTTAGCTCTTTTATTTTGATAAATTAAAGGGGAAAGATTGTTATACATTGAATATCCATGCTTTTTGCTCATCTGTAGCAGTATTTCCTGCAAAATCATAGGCAATAACTTTTATTGTATGTTTTCCTATGGTTGTCTCATTCCATAACCAGTAATATGGCATTGTATAATTTGTATGCTTAAGCTCGCTGTCAATATAAAACTCAACTTTCGCTATTCCAATATTATCACTTGCATTTACATTTACAGTTACTGACCCTATGACTATTGCTTTGAGAGGCAATGGCATAATTTTTCTATCATTTATATACAAACCTTTTCTTGGTTTTGTTATTTCCACAAAAGGTGATTGATCATCTGCCGTGTATATATAAACAGTTGCTGTATCTGTTGCAACATTTCCAATGCTGTCTCTAACTGTTAAAGTTGCCTGATAATTTCCTTCCTTGCCATATGCATGTTTTGGATTCTGTTGATTGCTTGTGTCTCCATCTCCAAAATTCCATTGCCATGTATATGGTGGTATGCCTCCACTTGCTGAACCATGAAATTGTATTGCCTCATTTATTTTTCCATAATATGGACCATCTGCATCTGCCGATAAATTTTCTTTAACATAAGTTACAGATACTTCATCACTGCCAGTATTTCCTGCTTCATCCCTTGCTTCAACTGTTATGGTATTTTCTCCCTCATATAGGGTTATGGGAATATCAAAATGATATGATGACTGCGGTGGAGAAATGGGCCAGCTATCATGGGTGCTGCCATTCTTCCATTCATGGACATAATTTATCTGAATTACCCCAACATTATCTGTTGCTACTCCTGTAACATTTATGTTTGAGTCTGTAAATATTGCTCCATCTTCTGGAAATTCTATTATAACCACAGGAGGCTCAGTATCTGGAGTATATTTTACAACTATAACATCCTTTCCGGTATTTCCTGCTGCATCACTTGCTTCTACTGTTATTTTATTGTCTCCTTCATGTAAAGTAATTGGTATATCAAAAGAATGGGAGATTGTTGGAGGGTCAACTGGCCAGCTGCTTCCTGTTCCGCCGCCCTCCCATTCCTGGGTATAGCCAATTTGTGTCACGCCAACATTATCTCTTGCTACTCCTCTCAAATGAATATCTGGATTGGAAAAAGTTGCTCCATTCTCCGGTTCATCTACAGTAACAGTTGGTGGCTGATTATCAGGAGGATTGTATGTAACATTTACGCTATCTTCTCCTATGGCACCATAAATATTTTTGAATCTTACTATAACCAAATTCCATCCTGGATGCAATCCATATATGTCTATCCTGAATTCAACATATTCAGCAGTTTCAAAATATGATGAATTGCCTTTTGAACCTCCTTCATAATGCCATTCCCATTCCCAGTAATTCATTCCTGCCCCATCTGATGCATATCCCAAAACAACTAAATGCGGGTCTGTAACAACTGCCCCATCTTCTGGCGATGTTATTACAACAGTTGGCTGTAGTCCTGGCAGCAAGCTTTCATTGCTTTTATATATTATTTCAGCAATAACTTTTTCATTTTTTCTTTCTTCTGCTTCATTGTTTATCGATATACTGCTGACTGAAAACAATAGCATTACTACTATTGCCATCGCTTTCTTCATCTCGCCTCCATTTTGACCCCGCTGGGTAGGGTTCCTTTAACATTCCGCCCAGCCCGTTATATTGCCAATGTATATCAATTATCAAATGCATGGCTAAAAAATTTTTTGAGGTAGTGAAAAATTTATGCACGACTATATGTTTTCAATCATCCATCTTGCAGTCATTCTAATTGCTTCCTCGCTATTGTATTTTGGTTTCCATCCCATGCTTTTTAGCTTATCTATAGCAAGTTTCATTATTTTTACATCTCCTTTCCATCCCCTTCCATCTATGCCGCCGGTAAAGACGAATTCTGGATGCAATCCCATTTCTTCACTCACAATTTCAGCAATTCTTTTTACATTTACCCAGTCTTCTGAACCAATGTTAAACACATCAATTTGCTTTTCCGATTTCATGCCAAAAAACATTGCATCTATGCAATCATCTATATACAAATATGATTTCCTCTGGCTTCCGTCGCCAAGGATTTCGAGTTTTGTTTTATCCCTAAGCAATTTATGTATGAAATCATATATTACGCCATGTGTTGAGCGAGGACCAACGACATTGGCAAATCTGTATATTTTTGTTTCCATGTCAAAAGTGTGGCAATATGCCATTATCAATGCTTCTGCCGCCAGTTTAGATGCTCCATACAATGAAATTGGAATCATTGGTCCGTAATCTTCGGGAGTTGGTATTTTTTCAGCTTCTCCGTAGACTGTTGAAGAAGATGTGAAAATGAGCTTTTTTATTCCTGCTATTCTCATTTCTTCAAGCAGATTATAGGTTGCAACAATATTTTGCTGAAAATGCACTTTCGTGTCATGCTCTCCAAGCCTTACATCAGGATTTGCTGCTAAATGAAAGACGATGTCAACGCTCTCTAAGGCTTTTTTTATTTCTTCTCTGTTGAGTAAATCACCTTTTATGAGCTGGATTTTATCCAGATTATGCTGTATGAATTCCATTTTCCCAGAAGAAAAATTGTCAAAACATGTAACATGATAGCCCCTCTTCAACAGGGCATCTATTAAATGACTTCCTATGAAACCAGCTCCTCCAGTCACCAAAGCTTTCATGCTGTAAAATCAGATTGATATAAAAAATATTGCTTTTATGAAGCTCAAAAAGCCGAGCCACCATAGAAT
>JAGHAI010000094.1 GCA_021161555.1 bacterium | reverse complement strand
TAATATTTCTCGGGTTTGCGCCTGTAGCTCAGCTGGATAGAGCAGCGGACTTCTAATCCGCAGGCCGGGGGTTCGACTCCCTCCAGGCGCGCACTAAAAACAACACAGGCCCCATCGTCTAGGTGGTCAGGACACCGGCTTTTCAAGCCGGCAGCGGGGGTTCAAGTCCCCCTGGGGCTGTTTTTTTAGCTGGCGTAGCTCAGCTGGTAGAGCAGCGCACTCGTAATGCGTTATACACCTCTGGGAATCCTCAAGAATGACAACGACTTGCGAACAAATCGCTGATAAATAGGCTTTTGCGCATTTATGGCTGCCTCCATAATTTTGCTTTCTTTTGCCCGATTTTGGTCTAAATTTGGCACAGATTTGGCACAGGCTTTTTGATATGCGATTCAGGCAAAGGAATACCGATATTTTTCTAATATCTCTATTGCATTTAATGTTACTTGACGGTATTTTCTTCAAAGATAAAAAAATGGAGAATCGGTGTGTCAGATACATGCATTTCAACTAAAAAATATTAGCCCATAGCTAAACTATGGAGGAAAATAATGGAGTCATATTACCAAGCTGTTTTGGGAGCTTTATTGCACGATATAGGAAAACTTGTTCAGAGAAAAGATGAACACACTCGAAAACATAGCGATGTTGGTGAAGATTTTCTAAAAGAGCATCTTCCCCTTTGGGACTTTTTTTCGCCTATTCCGAGTTTTGTGGGAGAACATCATGAGAAGAAAGATATTGCTATTGCATCAAATAAGGCATTTCTTGCTATTGTGAAAGGAGACCTGATTGCAGCTGGAGAGAGGGAATCGAGGGATGATGAAAACAAAGGAAAGCCCAAAACAGATTCGCTCGTGCCGATTGCTGCTCGGATACAGATATTATCGAGGGATAAAAGTGCTCTTTCCCAAGAACCAGTCAAAGATATTAAGTGGGGATTTCCTATTAAAGATGGAAATACTGTCCAATTTCCTAAAAGGAACGCCAAGCTCTCGTGTGAAGATTACGAGAAAATGAGTGAGGGTTTGGCAAAAGGGTTATCTCTCCTGAAAAGAAGCTATAATAATTGTGAGTGGAGCAACGCTAATATAGAAAGCTATATCGTTTCTGTAATGGCGCTCCTTCGGCGTTATACTAGTTATATTCCCAGTGCTACTTATTGGGCGATACCCGACATATCGCTCTACGAGCATTCTCGTATAGCGGCGGCGATTGCGGGCTGTTGGGTGTTAGAACACGATGATGAGAATCAGTTTTTATATTTTAGCGGAGATATATCGGGAATCCAAAAATTCATTTACAGCATAACATCACGCGACAGCTCGGCACATAAGAGTTTCTCTAAGCGCTTGCGAGGGCGCTCGTTTTACATATCTCTTTTGACAGATGGCATCGCTCATTTTATTATAAAACGGCTAAAACTTTCTGAGCCACATTTGCTTTTATCCGGAGGTGGTAATTTTTCTATTATTCTGCCTAATTCTGATAAAATGCGAGATGCTCTCGATAAAGTAATTAGTGGGATAGATAGTTTTCTTTGGGAGAATTTTTATGGTAATCTCGCACTTGTTACCCATTATGAGAAAACAAATGAACAAGAGCTTGTGAAAAATTTTGACTCTCTTCTGGAAAAGATGAAGACGGGACTGGAACAAGGGAAGAAACGGAAACTTAGTAAAATTATGGGGAATTTTCCTCTTGTCTTTGATAATGATGGCGCTGAGGATATTTGTCCTTCTTGCGGTGTTGATGTTACTGAAAAGAATACATTATGCCAAACTTGCAAACTTCAAGAAAAAATAGGGACACTACTACCCAAGGCAAAATATCTGTTTTTCATACCAAAACAATATAACATATCTAACAATGAAAAAAGTGTAGCGGTTCCGTTCGGCGATATGTTCTCATGGGTATTGTCTGAAAGTGATATTCCCCCAGAAAAACTTTATCAGGGAACCATTCGTTATCATATAGACTCTGATGTAATTGACGATTTTTTAGGGAACGGTTTATCACCCGCTATGGGATACTCCTACCGTCGGGTAGGGAAATATCTACCTACCGATGAACGCGGCTTGCCTCTCGCCCTCGATGATATATCAAAAGAGGCTATGGGAGCAGAATATCTGGGAGTTGTGCGTATGGATGTGGACGATATGGGTGCTATATTTAGCCTTGGAATGAGTCAACAGAAAAAGAGAAAACATCCCTCGAACAATGAAGATAAAGAGGAAATGCTGTCATCTATATCGCGTTTTTCGCAGCTGTCAAGGAGTCTCAATACATTTTTTTCGGATTATCTCATCGAAATGCTAAGAGAATGGGGTAATGATAGGGGGAAACATATCTATTTAGGATACTCGGGCGGAGATGATTTATTCTATATCGCATCGTGGGATACAGCAATAGATGTAGCACGGGAAATTTCGGCAAAATTCAAGGAGTATATGTGCAAGAACCCAGCATTTCACCTATCAGGTGGTATGGTTTTAGTGAAGCCCCAATATCCCGTTGCGAAAAGCTCTGTCCAAGCCGGGGAGAAAGAGGAAAGAGCAAAAGATAATCAGTGAAAAGACAGCTTTTGTCTATTTAATAGAACACTTCGTTGGAATGAACTTGAAGAGGCAAGCAAACTGAAAGATACAATAGCTGATCTTATGGAAAAGGGAAAACTTCATAAAGGGGCACCTTATAGGATACTTCAGCTTTTGAGAATGTATAAAAAAGTTGAGAAAGATAGCAAAAAAACTTCATACCATCCTGCGCTCTTTGCAAGAATAAGACAATATCTTTATAGGGTTACCGGCAATGTTAAAAATGAGGAAGATAACCGAAGAGCAGCTGAGCTTGCCCAGCAAATAGAAGAAACAATAGGAAAAGGAGAAGGAATGAAAACAGTAGAGGTTACACTTAATTGGTGTGCGTTATCACAAAGACGAGGAAATAAAAGGAGGGGAAAATGAGTTTTGTAGAAGAACTCAAAAGCTCTAAAGACTGGCTGCACGATAAAAATCTTATTACAGCAATGGAAACCGAGACCAAAAATATCGTAAGCAGTGAGAAAAGAACACAACTCAGAAAAATATTCAACCAATTCATATCTCTTATAAGGCAATCCAAAAGGGATGAACTAAGTTATAGGTTGCAGCTTCTTAAAGCTCGGATAAGCTACACAAAAGCTAGAAATACAATAAAAGACGAGCTGTATATAACTTTCTGTGCAATAATTGATAAAATGTCGGAGGATATTCCCGACAATGATAATGATTTCAAAAAGTGGCTTTCTGATGTTAGAAAATTTGTAGAGGCTTTCTATGCCTATGGTTATGTAAATGCAAAGAATAAATAAGAAAAGGAGAACAAAATGAGCACAAAGTTAATCGCAAACATCATAATTCCCCTGCGTATAACCGCCGAAACAGGGCTACATATCGGAACATCCAACGACGACTATGAAATAGGCGGAATGGACAACCCCATAATACGATATTTTCAAAAGGATACCTACGAAAGCAAGGGCTCATATCCTTATATTCCAGGTTCATCCCTGAAAGGGAAAATGCGTTCGCTTATGGAATGGGTAGAAGAGAAAATCGACGAGAAGGGACAACCTCATAATTGCCAAAAGATAAACTGCCCTGTCTGCAGGATATTCGGTAGCTCCGCAGCGAGCAATAACAAAGAAAACTCCGATGCTATTAAAAAACGAGGTCCGTCTCGACTTATTGTCAGAGATTTATTCCCCGACGAAGGGACAAGAAAATTTATGGACTCACTCGAGGAAAATGAGGGATTGCCTAAGGTAGAGGTAAAACACGAAAACTCACTGAACAGACTCACAGCTGAGGCTACTCCCCGCCCTCAGGAAAGAGTCCCTGTCGGTTCGCGCTTTGAGGGAGAACTGGTTTATAGTATTTACTCTATAGATGAAGCTAAAAATGACGACGAAAGCGCTGCAGATGGGACTCTCGATATAGAATACCTCGGAAAAGTTATCGAGGTACTGCGTCTTATAGAGGATTCTTTCCTCGGTGGTGGCGGAACTCGTGGCTCTGGCAAGGTGAAAATCGAAATAGCTACGCCCGCCCTGCGGCTCGCCGAAGAATATAAAAATGGACTGCTAACAAAGAAAAATAATGACTGGTCATCACTTCCTCAAGACAACAAATGGGTCGACGATATTAAAGAAAAACTTTTCCAAAACATAAAGAGATGAGAAATGTACACGGTTTATCTTAAACCTCGCCAGGGAACTACAATGTTGAACGAGTTGCCACGCTCGGATACACTGTTTGGCGCTATTGCCACAGCAGGAGCACTTCTTAACTACGAAATCGACAAATGGTTGTCCGAGCCACAAATACGCATCTCGAGCGCCTTTCCATATAATAGAAATGAGCAAAAACACTTTCTTCCTATGCCATTTTTACCTGTCAAAAAAACACAACCCCAATGCATCGAAGATATACGATTACATAAAAAATTCAAAAAGCTGCGATGGATTGAAAGCGAGTTGTGGCGGAAAGCTGTCCAAAGTGGACGAAATGATATTATACAGGATGAATTCAAAGAAAAGGAACCGGAGAACCTATCATTTGTTGTCGAGAGAATTATTCCGCGAAATACAGTAAATAGGCTTTCTCTTGCAGTGGAAGGGGGACTCTATGCCCACGAAGAACTCTTTTTTGCCGATGACTGGAGTCTTTATTTTATGATAACAGCTCCCGGTAAATATATCGACGAGCTTATCGCATCTGTGCGCCTTTTGGAAGATAGAGGATTAGGTGGCGATATTACGACAGGACGCGGCGCATTCTATATTGAAATTGAGGATGGCTTACCCTTCGAACTTGCAACAAAAGACCTCTCCGCCGCCGTCACCCTCTCTTTGTATTTCCCATCTCAGGAGGAGCGAACCATTTTGCAGGAAGAGAAGGCTGCCTACGATATCGTGCCGAGAAAAGGCTTTATTTCCCAGCCTGGCATCGGACGTGTGTTCAAGCGACAGGTGATTGCGCTCTCCGAAGGGTCTGTCTTGCCTGTTCTACCCGATAGGCTCACGGGGGATTGCCCTGTCGTCGCAAAGAAAGATGAGACAGGACTTACCTACGATGTGCGTTTCTGGGGGAGGCCGTTCGCGGTAGCGGTAGGAGGTAAAAAATGAACGAAAGCATAGCCACACATTACCGCCTAAAACTAACCCCGATAACTCCGACAGTAATCGGCAGTGATGAGAAAATCGACCAGTCAGAATACTACACTCAACAAGACAGGCTATATGTCGTAGATATTATGGAGTATCTAAAGGATTACCCCGATATGATAGCTAAATTTGTGAAAAAAGTTAGCTCTAACAAATCAAAATTTTCACTTGATAAAGATATGCCAGAAATTAAGGGAAAGGAAGAGTATGTTAAATACTCTATAAAAACCAATGTGGGAATTAGACAGCAAGTAAGTGCTTTTGTGAAAGACAGCGATGGAAAAGTTTATATCCCCGGCTCATCTATTAAGGGTGCGGTGCGCACAGCGCTCGCTTTTCGTGAAGCAAAAAAACAAGTGGATAACATAGCTCATAAGGCAACAAGTAAAATCAAGAAAAATAAGCATATTATCGACGAGCTTATTTATCGCCCGCAAGAGCCAGTTGAGAATAAAAACAGAAAAAAAGATATCCACTACGACCTTCTGCGTTTTCTGGCTTTTAGCGACTCCCCCTCTGTTTCTCCGGAAAATATATTGGAGGCGTTTTCAATAAAAATTATATCTGGCGCTGAACATGGCAAATCATTCAAGCCTTTGGCTATCGAGGCTTGGTGCCCCGAGAAATCCATCGAGATAGAGATGTCCATAGCGGCGGATAATGTGCTGAATAGGTCTCTCGATAATATGAAACTTATGGACAAAAAGAAACTGCTCACAAAAAAATACATACAAAAAGCTCTAAACAATTTCGCTATGGCAGCCCTTCGATATGATATAGACATCATTGAGCGTCTTCCCAATAATGAAAAACTTCTTCCCATAGCAAAATGGGATGATGAAATGCTTAAGGAGATAAATAGCGCCCCTGAAAATGTCGCATATATTTCCTTGGGTCAGGGACAAGGCTGGCACAGAATAACCGATGGGATTGTCCTAAAGGACCAGTTTAGCTTTGGAGAGTTCTTAAAAAATAATTTTAGCCGTCGGGATAAAAAAACGAAGAAAAATCTTGTCGCCAGACCACCGTTTCCAAAATCACGCCGTATAGTGGAATACGACGGTAACGAT
>JAGHAI010000117.1 GCA_021161555.1 bacterium | reverse complement strand
GGTGATCTGGGTCCTGGGGCGATTCCGGTGTGCGGGGGAGATCGTCGCCTCTGGAAACCCAGCACTCCTCGAGTCCTTCCACCGCCGTAACCGCCATATCCCCACCTCCCTCCTCGTTTCCACCACCGACCCTGAGGCGGTGGAGGTGGCCCGGGGCATTGGGGCTCACTTCATCCACCCTTGTTGGGAGAGGGAGAAGAACCCGGTGGGTCTTCTGCGACGGGGGTTCCTGGAAGTGAGTTCCCGGGCCGGACTGGGAATCGTGCTCTGGCACGAGGAGCGGCCACGACAGTTGCGTCACATCGGGAGGCTAGGGGAGCGGATCTACGGGGTGACCACCAACGCCCCGGACCTCGCTGAACGGATCCTCAAAGGCCATCATGGAACTCCTGCGAAGGCACCCTGAGAACCCCATCCTCACCCCTCGGGCCGACGTCCCTTGGGAGAAGGAGGCCGTCTTCAATCCCGGGGTCACGGTGCATCAAGGGAAGATCTACATGCTCTACCGGGCCATCGGGGAGTACGAGGTCTACGCTTCCTCACTGGGGCTTGCCATCAGCGAGGATGGGGTCCATTTCCAGCGTTTTCCGGAGCCGGTGTTCTCCCCGGCCGAGCCCTACGATCGCTACGGCTGCGAGGACCCCAGGATCACGCGGCTCGATGGCCGCTTCTACATCACCTACACCGCCCTTTCCCAACGGGCTTTCAGCGGCCGGGGCAACCGGGTGGCATTGGCATCCACCGAGGATTTCCGAGAATTCAAGCGCCATGGAGTTATCCTCCCGGACCTCGATGACAAGGACACCGTGATCTTCCCGGAGAAGGTACGGGGAAGGTACGTGATGTACCATCGGGTGCCCCCGGATATCTGGATCGCCTACTCCGATGACCTGGTGAACTGGTACGGTCACCGACGCATCATGTTCCCCCGGTCCGGGCTGTGGGATTCCCAGAAGATCGGGGCCGGTGCCCCCCCTATCAGGACCGACGCTGGCTGGCTCCTCGTTTACCACGGGGTGGACAAAAACCGCGTCTACCGGTTAGGGGTGGCCCTCTTCGATCTGGATGACCCGTCCCAGCTCATCTCCCGTCCCCTGGAGCCCATCTTGGAACCCAGGGAACGGTACGAAAAGGAGGGGGACGTGCCCAACGTGGTCTTCACCTGTGGGCTGGCCGAGGCGGATGAGAAGATATTCGTCTATTACGGCGGTGGAGACAAAGTGATCGGCCTGGCCACGGTGGAGAGGAAGGAGCTCCTCGATTTCGCCCTCCGGGGCTGAGAAAGCCTGTACAATTTTTCCTCTCCAGATCACATCATTCCCACGTGTTTCAACTATATCTCATCCATGTGTTTATGCTATAAAGAAAACTAGTTGACATAATCCAATGACGGGGGTATATACCTTACCGGTCGTCAGGAAAAAGACCTGGGGGCCTGAAAAAGAGGAGAGAGAAAAAATAGGAGGTGGTTATCGTGCTGAGGTGGGGTGGTTACAACGAGAAGATGGCTGAGGGGATCGTGAAGGCTCTGGTGCGGATCTTCCGGGGGAAGGGGAGCTTGATCCTCCTTGCTATTGCGGCCCTGGCCATCCTGGGCAGCGCTGTCGATAAGTGGCGCTAAGCAATTAAGAGTTTATTAGGGTTTAGTAGAGAAAAAAATTAAAAGAAAAAGGGCCTCAAGGCCCTTTTTCTTTTATAATGCTTTGGAATGCCTGTAAAGGCCAAAATTTATGTTTACGCAGTAATAGCAGCGGCATGTTGGGCGCTTCTCTATGCTTCCTTGAATGTGCGCCATGTTCCTTTGTGGGAGTGGATATTCTTCGTTAGCCTTTCCTTTCTCTCACAAATTTATGAAATCGAGATGACCTACAAAAGGTGGATTTCAAGTGCGATTATCTTCCTCGTCTCCGCCATCTTCCTTTTTGGTGGTGAATTTGCCACCCTTATTGCAGCCTTGAGCACTTCTTTAGCGGAAACATTCTTAGCTGGAACTAAGAGAGGTAGGCCATCTTTCGTAAAAGTCGCTTTCAATGTTTCTCAAGTTGTTCTGGTGATTTTTGCGGGTTCGCTTTTATTTAGAGTAATGAGGGGCACTCCTCCGCCCTGGACAAGGGCTGTAGAATATGTTATTGCGATAAACACGTTTTTCGTTTGTAAGCTAGTAAATACAGCTTTAGTGGCAGGTATTATCAGTTTAACCGAAAAAGTAGACTTTTTCTATCAATTTCTTTACGATTTACGACATCTGCCATTACAGTTCTTTTCCTTGGGGGCGATGACCATTCTTTTCGCATGGGCATACTCGATATCCATCTGGTACGTCTTCCTGGTACTCATCCCCATCGCGCTCATCCATTACTCCTTCTTCGGCTACTCGAAGCTGCGGCGGGGGGCGGAGAAGACATTCGAAAAGCTGATGCAATCCCTCCAAGCCAGGGATCCCTACACCGCTGAGCACTCCGAGCGGGTGGCGGATCTCTCCGGGAAGATCGCCAGGAAGCTCGGGCTCCCGGAGAACGAGGTGGAGCGCATCGTGGCCGCCGCCAGGATCCATGACATCGGGAAGGTAGGCATCCCCGACAGCATCCTCCTCAAGCCCGGCCCCCTTACGCCCCAGGAGTGGGAGATCATGAAAAAACACCCCGTCATCGGAGCCGAGATCATAAAGGGCATGGAGATCTACGATAATTGTGTTGATATTGTAAAATACGAGCACGAACGTTGGGACGGGAGCGGTTATCCCGAGGGCCTCAAAGGTGAAGAGATCCCCCTAGGTGCCAGGATCGTGGCCGCAGCGGATGTGTACGATGCCCTGACGAGCGATAGGCCCTACCGCAAAGCCCTCCCCAAGGAGGAGGCGATCGCCGAATTGAAGCGCATGCGCGGGGTGAAGCTCGATCCCCGGGTGGTGGACGCGTTGTTGGAGGTTTTGGAGGAGGAAGAGAAAGAGGGGGAGCAGGGAAAGAAAGGGTAGAAGAAAACTGATATGTTGACCTTGTGGTTCGCCCTTTTGGGGCTTTTGGTGGGGTATGTGCGGGGCGGGAGGCTCAAGCATCTCGCGGAGCTGGAGCTCCGGGGCCTTCCTTTGATAT
>JAGHAI010000082.1 GCA_021161555.1 bacterium | reverse complement strand
CGTACTCCCCGCTCATCTGATCCTGGATGATGGAAGCGATCCGCCGGAAGTTCTCCGTGCCAAGATACCGCTTCGGCCTAGCCACGATGATCTCGCCGGCATCTTCAAAGCTCAGCAGCGAGGCGAGATCCTCCGGCAAGAATTTCACGGCGTCCTCCACGGATCTGATAGCCGTGGATCCGGCCCATCTCTTAGCCAGCTCCTCAGCCCACTTGTCAACTTGCTCGCTTACGGCTTGGAAGCTAGCCTCGGGCGGCGTGACCGAGTCGTCGAACTCCCTGCTGTAGAAGATCTCGCCTAGCAGCCTGTCGCCGACATAGACCTTCCTGCTTACACTGACGGTGTGTTTCATTTTGGTTTCTCCCTCCTATGTTTCCTTGCGTTGCATGTTATCAGATTCGCCAGTCTAGGATCGATCCATATTCCCAGCAGCGTGCAGAAGTCATAGCCTTCCCCTCGATGGTTCCGGCTTAGGTTCTCGCAGTCCCTGCATGGGAACGAGTATTTTGGATTGTGCCGCGTCAAGACGGGCATTACCACTCCCTCCCGCTTCTGGCTATTCTCTTCCAGCACTTCGTGCAGATCGGTAGGATCCGACCGTTATACTGGATGTATACGGCTATGTCAGTATTCTCGCATTGCTTCTTCTTCCAGGGGTTCCGGCAGACTTCCCTTTTCACCGCCTTTTCTCCCTCCTTATCGCTAGGGTTCTGCCGATCTCGATGGCTGGCTCTATCTCAACTGTCTCTGGAACCCTAAGCGGCTTTCCGCAGTTGGGGCATCTGCCTCCGTTCTCCTCCCTGATCTCCTCGGCGACCTCGATGAAGCTCCGTTCGGAATGCTTGAAGACTTCGTCGAAGTCGTCGTGTAGGAAGATGTGGCCGCATCCTCCGCATCGAACTATAACGGGCATAGCTAGCACCTCGGAATGCGATCTATTGCAGGGAGTCTATGCTGGAGGGCCTTTTCTATCTCGTCGCATATCCGCTGGCAGATCAACCTTTTCTCCCGCTTGCTTCTAGGCGGATCGTAGGGTATCCTCTGAACTGTGATTCCCCTTCTCTCCAGCGCCTTCGAGACGAGATCATCTATTCTAGCCTGGTGAACTGAATTGTGGGGCGGCCCGTCCAGGAAGACTGCGTGGTTTATTGGGTGACCCCAGAATAGATCTATGATCGTGCCGTGAACGCCATCCTTTTCAAAATCGAATTTCATGGGGAATTGCGATTTGAGGTATCTTCCGTATCCTCTCCTGATCATCTCGCAGACCACTTCAACATCGGCTCTGCTTTCACGCTCGGCGTATCGTCTCCACCAGTCAGGCATCCTCGTCATCCTCCCTATCTTGGACTCCCCTCGAAGTGATCTTGAAGACGGCCTCTCCGCAGGGTAGCCATGGACTCTCAGTCAGCCTGACGATTCGAAGCGGACTCATGGCCTTTGGCCTTCTTATCCAGAGCCTCGTCACGGAAGAGTGGGCTACCACGTTTCCGCCCGTTGGCTGGATTGATCCGAAAAGGTCAGGCGAGGAAACCGCCTGGTTCGTCACGAAGACTGCCAGGTTGAATTTTCTGGCCATGCGGGCAAGTCTTGCCATGTACTGGTTGAGTTTCTGTTGCCTCTCAGCGAGGAGCTCCCTGCCTATGTATTCGCTTCTAAAGTGTGCCATCAGGCTGTCGACGACTATTAGCCGGATGTTGTTCTCCCTGATTATCCCATGCGAATTGTTGAGCAGGAAGATCTGATGATCGCTTGTGTAGCACTCGGCGACTATTATGCGGTTCATGGCCTCCTTGGGATCTAATCCCACGGCTGAGGCCATCTCAGCTATCCTCTCGGGCCTGAATGTCTTTTCCGTGTCGAAGTATAGGCATGAGCCCTCCAGGCCGCCTCGTTCCCGTGGAAGCTGGACGTTCACGCTGAGCTGATGCGCCATCTCCGTCTTGCCCGCGCCGTATGATCCAGCCATCTCGGTGATGGCTCCCGTTTCTATGCCGCCTCCTATCAGCTCGTCGAGTTTTCTGCTCCCCGTTGTGAGGCGCTCTATGCGTGCTCTCCGGAGCTTCTGGATCTCCGCTGCTGACCTGAATGTTCTAGGCTTGAGCATATCCGCGATTGTATTCCATAGCTTCTCTGCCGTTTTGGGGGTTAATATAAGCGAGAGTTCACGTTTCGTCGCCATCTCAAGTATGTCCTCGGCGGTTCTGTAGCCCGCCTCTTCGAGAGCTGCTATCTGCCTTGCGTTGAGTAGCCTCCTGCCGTTTTCGTCCCTGAGATCCCTCAGCATCAATTCTTCCTGCTCGACTGCGATGACCGTCATCTCCGTCTCCCTCCGAATTCCTCTTCGAGGATTTGCCAGATGAGGTTCTCATAGGCTGGGCTGGAGAAGTCGCCGTCTATGACCCTTCTGAAGAGCCCCGTCTTTTCCCCCAGTACTCGTAGGACTCTTTCCTCGATCGTGTCTTCGGCTACGAGGTTGATGCATGTAACCGTGTTCTTCTGTCCTATTCGGTGAAGCCGGCCTATCCGCTGCTGAAGCCTAGCCGGGTTCCAGTGAAGTTCATAGTTGATTAGGATGTCGGCGGCTTGTAGGTTCAGACCTTGCTCGGCCACATCTGAGCATAGAAGAACCCT
>JAGHAI010000215.1 GCA_021161555.1 bacterium | reverse complement strand
TCGCCGCCTTGGTCCCGGAGGAGAAGTCGTCGCCGGAGCTTACCCCGTCGCTCTCCCACGGCATGTGGACGTGTGCGTCAACCAGGCCAGGGAGGATGAATTTGCCGGTGGCGTCGATCTCCCGCTGGAACGGACCTAATTTGCTCAGATCCCGCCCCATCGCAGCGATCCGCTCCCCAAGGATCACCAGGTCGCAGAGGAACGTCCCCGTGGAAAGCACCACCGTCCCGCCGTGGATCAGGGTAGTCGGTCGTTCCGCCTCACTTGGGCACATCGCTACACCTCGATCCCCGCATCGTTCAGCCTATGAACCACGTCTTCCAATCCGAGCCGCTCGAGTGTTTCCCTTCGGGGCACACCGGTCTTCTCATCCCACCCACGCAATCGATAGTACTCTGGCAGCATCTCTGCCAGCCGACACACGTGCCCCTTAGCCCCGCCGGACGGGGAAGGCTCGGTCAAGAACCGACCGGGGAGCGTGTCGTCCTTGCTCGTAATTCCGTGCAGGACGTTGTAGCTTCGCATCAGGTTGTACACCCGTTCGCCGATCTGCTTCAGCGTCTCGACGTCGAACTCGATCCCGGTGGCCAGGGTGAGCCCGCGGGCCATCTCTTCCCAATAGATCTCGAAGAAGCACAGCGTCCCCGCCAGCTTGCACACCCCGGCAGAGTCAACGATCACTCCGAAGTCCTCCCCGTCCTTGACCACAAAGGGCTTGTACTTGGTGACATGCGGATCGCACACATCCGGCAGCCAGGCCGCGCCGTAGCGACGCTTGGCCGCGCCAGGAAGGCCGGTCTCGTCCACCGTAGGGAGCGCTTTCAAATGGTCGGCACCGCGCGTCGAAGTGACATGGGCCAGTCCCATCGACTGCTGGGCACGCCCATCCTGAGCCGGGATTTCCTGCCCTTTGACATGCATAGCATATTCCTCCGCCCCGCGCCCAATCTCCGCCGCCATCCGTCGTGTCCCTTCCGCAAGGAGGTCACCAAACCCCTCCCGCCGGCCGATCATTTCGAGCAACTTGAGGACGAGCTGGGAATCACCCCATGCGAGTTCGATTCCGCCGGTATCGCGCTTGTCGATGATTCCCTTCTCGTAGAGCTCCATAGCGAACGAGATCGTGCGCCCAGCCGAGATCGTGTCTAGCCCCAACCGGTCGCAAACGTCGTTTGCTTTGAGCACCGCCGGCAGGTCATCGACCAATACCCCGGAGCCGAGCGAGCTCAATGTCTCGTACTCGACGCTACTCACTTCCAGTCCGCTGAACGCACCGCGGTCGACTCGGTACAGCTTGTCGCATCTGATCGGGCAACCGAAGCAGCCCATATGCCGCACCAGGAACCGGCTCAGCTCCTCGGGTCCGATAGCATCGGCCCGGTCGAAGCTCCCGTACTGAAAGTTCTTAGTCGGAAAACGGCCGATCTCGTTCATCGCCGGCACCAGGTTCGGAGTGCCGTATTTACTCAGGCTCAGTCGATCTCGGTTCGCTATCAGGAGGGCATGCATCTGCCTGGCGTATGCGGTAAACTCCTTGGGCTGAGCCAACCGCGGGCGGATATTCCCGGACACCGCCACTGCCTTCAGCCGTTTCGATCCCATCACCGCGCCCATGCCGCTGCGGGCAAAGCTGCGTCGTGGGCTGCACATGATGCACGCGTAACGCACCAGCTTTTCTCCTGCCGGTCCAATGCTCGCCACCTGGGTGGACACTCCGTGTCGGCGCTTAAGCTCGGCCTCGGTCTCCAGCGCGTCCAGCCCCCACAATTCGGAGGCGTCCATCAACTGTGGCTCGCCGTTTGCAATGTGCAGGTAGACCGGTTTCGGAGCAATGCCCTGAAAGATCACCATATCATACCCGGAGAATTTTAGGAACGCCGGAAACATCCCACCGGCATTGGCATCGCCGTAGATGCCGGTGAGCGGCGATTTAGCGATCACCTCGCCTCTCCCCGACGCCGGCCACTGCGTGCCGCCGAGCGGGCCCGTTGCGAAAATCAGTCGATTTTCGGCCGACAACGGATCTACGTCCGGGCCGACCTCGTCGAACAGTATGCGCACCCCAAACCCGTTGCCGCCGAGATAGGCCCGCATCAAGCCTGGTTTGAGCTCGTGCACTTCGATCCTGCCTGTGGATAGATCCACGCGGAGGTATTTCCCCATATAGCCGTTGTACTCCATCGCTCATTCACCTCTTCTCATAAACGCATCGATCCTCGCCCGCAGCCTGTCGCTCGCCCGCTGCAACTCCTGCCGCACACGCTCCGCGTCCACACGGACGAACCGTCCCTGCTCGAATACCACCTCACCATCCACGAACACCATCCGCACGTTCCCCACATCGCCGTAGTACAACAATTCCTTGAGTGGCGCCCGCAACGGCTGGGTGTTGAACCGGCTCATATCGAACACCGTTATATCGGCTTTCTTCCCCGCCTCCAGTGAGCCGATCTCTTGTTCCAACCCCAACGCTTTCGCCCCCTCAATTGTTGCCATTGCCAGCGCGTCGTACGCCGGAAGGTAATCAGGCCGCCCTGTACGGACTCGGTTTATGAGGACAGCGAACCGCGCGGTGTTGAGCAGGTTCATCTCGAACGCGTCGGTCCCCAGCCCCACGGTCACCCCGGCGTCCCGCATCCTGTCGATCGGTGCGACGACAGCGGCGTCCCGTGCGTTCGGGACCGGGTTATGCGCAACCGACACGTTGTTGCGGTGCAGGATCTCGATCTCTTCTTCATCGATGAAGATCGCGTGTGCGCCCAAAACCGGCTGGTCGAGCAGTCCCACGTCCTCGAGGAACGCAACACAGCCCATCCCCTCTCGGGCCTGGATCGTTTCACGTTCGCTTTCCATCTGGGCCAGATGGAGATGTATGCTCAGGCCCTCCGCCGCGGCGCGTTCCGCAATCGCGGCAAACATCTCTCGATTGAGCGTGTTCGTGGCATGCGGAGCAATACAGGTGGTAATCCGTCCGTTTGCTTTCCCCGCCCACTTCCTCGCGAACTCCACAGCTGCATCTAACTGGGTGGAGAACGCGGAAAAATCGAAGTTGTAATCGATTCCGTGTTCGACCTGACGCGGCGGCCGCTCTAGGGAGAATCCAAGTATCTTTTGGCCAATGTACCCACGAATACCAACCTCGGACACCACTTCAGCTGTGGCGGTGGCGTAGTGATACATATCGGCGACCGTCGTCACTCCGCAGCGCAGCGCGTCCAATGCCCCAGCCATGCTTCCCCAGTAAACCATCTCCGGGTCGAGTAGCGACTCCCAGCGAAACAAAGTGGTGTAGAAGAGCCCTTCGAAGTTAACCTCCTCCATTAGCCCCTTGAACAGGTTCTCCGCCAGGTGGGTGTGGCAGTTGACGAACCCAGGGAGTATAAGATCGCCTTGACAATCTATCACCCGATCCGGCTCAAAGTCTTCAGGGGATTCTTTGGAGACGAACGCGATCCGTCCGTCCTCGATTCCCAAGTAACCATGCGGAATGAAACGATGTGAACGGTCAAATGGACAAATTGTCCCTCCAGCAAGCAAGATCCTCATCGTGCCTTCTCCTTGTACTCAATCGCACTTACCGGGCACATCGAGACACACAGCCCGCATGCTTTGCAGCGCTTCGGGTCAATGACGAACGCACCGTCACGCTCATCAACCGCACCGTACAAGCAAACACGGCGACAGACCCCACACTTTACGCACCTTCCTTGATCGATAACGGCCGTCCAATCCATGGCCTGCACCGGGCGCTTCTCGTACTCCTGCCGCTCCTCAGTTGTTTCAGGAAAATCAATCTGGGAGAGGGTCCGCCCTCGGATCTCATCCAGAGAAGAAAATCCGTGCTCACGCATAAACTTGCGTATCTCCTCGTTCACCTGGGCTACTTTTTCCGGACCGCCGATGATCAACGCGGTGCACATCCCGACCGCCGTAGCGCCGCAGCTGATCATCTCGATTGCATCAACTCCGGTGGTGACGCCGCCCATCCCAATGATGGGAATCCCAACGTAATGGGCCAGTTGCGCGACATTGCACAGTGCCAACGGTTTAATCGACTCTCCAGAGATTCGGCCAAACCCCTGCTGAAGCAGCGCTGGTCGGCCGGTAACCGGATCGACGGCGATCCCGGCCTTCACCGCATCGATTGCCGATACCGCGTCGGCCCCAGCGTCCTTGATCGCACGCCCGAACTCCACGATGTCGTGCACGTTGGAGCT
>JAGHAI010000127.1 GCA_021161555.1 bacterium | reverse complement strand
TGGCTTCCGGTGAGAACATACAGGCAAGGGAAAGCGCCAAGCAGATGCTCTCGTATGCCGTTATGGGCTTGCTTATAATCTGGATCGCTCCTTACTTGGTTAACTTCTTAACAGCAGCTTAAGGAGATTCCATGAAAGGCTTTGTTGCTTTGTTTTGCATACTGTTGCTTACCTCAGCTTACTCAGCAATACTGCCAGCTAACTGTGATCATCTCAATAGTTGGAAAAAATCAGAGTGCGAGAACATCCTTGCAGATGAATCGCTCAGCAATGAGCAAAAAGAGGATCTGTATCTTAACCTCCTGAGCGAGCAGGGCACGCTTCCAGATTATACATTCATTTGGAATTGGAACAGCTCGCTCAATTTCAGCGAAGCGCCCGCTAACGTTCAGCAACACAGCTCAGGCATAATAAAAAACGCCTGGCTGAAAATAATTGCCATTGATAGATCCTTCTTTGATCTCGATTCCAATCAATGGTATGCTGAGCCAAGCGGCAGAGTGCTAGTTGCAAGCAATTTTGAAATTGTATTACCAAAAGAGCCTGCTGGAAACGACTGCAAAACAGAGCGCTCCTACAAGCTACTTGCAAACAATCTTAGCGTTTTCCTCAACGGTTCAAAGATAGGCTCGCAGAAAGTTTCAAGCTACTCAGCAGGCAAAGCAAAGCACCTGAATTTTTCAGCAGAGCTGTTCATAAAGGCAAAGCTCATTGAAAAGCATTTCCGCAAGCAGTCGCACTGCGCGCAGTTCTGCAACGAGGTATGCACAATCTACTGCTGGACCTCATGCGATTACTACAAAACAACAGAGCGAACAGATTCCTTAAAGCTCAGCGATGAATTTAGAGCAAAGGCTTATTTCTTTGACTTCAACCTCGCGAGCGCTGTTGAGCTCAGAAATGGGGTAAGCGAAGCCCGCTACATGATTGAATCAACCATGCCGGTAAATGAGTTCACAGTTTCTTTCGGCAAGAACAGCTTTTCCTTTTCCGAAGAAAACTTCGACATTGCTTCAACACTCAAGCCTTGCGGTGTTCTTTTCGTGGTCCGCAGACGCGCTTTTGGAAAATCAGCACACGGCTTAATAGATCTTAATTCCAATCTCAGCTCAAAAAGGAAGCTCATTAAGCTTGGCTTTGCGAAAGCCTCTTCCTGCAAAATGAAGCTTTATTCCGCTTTTGAAGAGTTCGATCTGAGCGATAGGTGTTTAATTGAAGCAAAGCCCGCGGAGCTCTCGCTTTCCTTGAATTCTGACAGCTTTTCAGAGGACGATTATGTACTTGCAACCGCCGTTCTCACCTCAAACGGGAAACCTCTTGCAAATAAAGAAATAGTTTTCTTCAACGGCAGGCAGAGAATAAAAGCGCTAACCGATGAGAACGGCATTGCAAAAACCGAATTCCTGAGTTCGGATTCTGGAGGGTTCATACGCGCAGAGTTCGATTCCTTCGAGTATATCCGAACCGCCAAAGCAAAGCACTTTCTCGTTTACTCTCAAAAAAGCTGGAAAACCGCTTTCGATGGCAGCGTATTTGTTTCGCTCTACTTCGCAACACTCTTTGCAGCAAAAAAAGCGCTGGGTGGTCTGCTGTGAGAGCTCGTTTCTTAATGCCGCTTTTGTTTCTTGTGCTTTTGCTCTCAAACGCGAGCGCAGGCCTCTGGGATTCCGTTTCGAACCTGCCTGCAAACGTTGCAAACGCAATTCTTGACTCCTTCAAAGGTACTGTTATTTCCTTTGTGGCTCCAATCCTTGAATTCATAAAGGCGATGGTTCTGAACAACATAAACCCTTACGATTTTCAGGATCTGTGGCTCATGATCGTTTCAGTAATCTCGTGCTTTTACCTCCTGCTGTTCGTTTTTGCAGGTTTGAAGTTTCTTTTGGGCTCGTATGATGCTGTTCAGAGGAAAAGCGCAAAGGAGTGGTTGAAAAACGCTGTTGTGATTGTGGTTGCTGTTAATGCTTCTCTTCTGCTCTATTCTCTTATGCTCCAGCTCAGCTCTGCTGTTGCCCTAACAATCTGGACTGAAAAGCTCGATTCTTTGTTTGATATAGCTCAGCTTAATGCCCTAAATTTACTCTGGGTTGTTTTTTACGCCTTTGGCGCATTGCTGCTTGCAATAACCCTTTTACTGCGCCAGCTCTTTTTAATTTTGGGCGTTATCTTCGTTCCAATAGGAATTTTTCTTTACTTCATAATTCCCCTGCGCGCTTATGGTTCTGTGATTCTGAACTTCTTCGGTGCAATTGTTTTCATGCAGGTTATCGATGCTGCTTTACTTTTGGGTGTTTCCATGCTCACAACTCAGTTTGCATCGCTTGAGTACTTTGGAACCTTTGCGCTTGCAGTGGGTTTCATTGTTGCGGCTGTTGTGAATGTAGCAATACTCATTATTGCGATAATGAAAGGGCTCTCCTCGGTTGCAGCGCAGAACCCGGAGCTTGTGGTTGTTGCAAAAGCTGTTACAGGAGCCGTGATATAATGGCTTATGAGATTCCTAAGGAGCTGAAGTACGAGGAGAAGATACTCTTCGGGCTCAGCCTTCCGCAGCTTTTCTGGTTAGGCTTATTTACCGGCATTGCAGCAGTTATATTCTTCAAAACCACAATGCTTTTTGAGCTGAAGGTCGGGCTTTCCCTTGTTTTAATCTCTCTCGGCGTTTCTTTCGCGTTCTTCAACCTCTTTGAAAAGCTCAAAGCCATTGTTTCGTTCAAGCTCTCGGGCACAAAGGCTGGCTACTTCGATGAGAAAGCTAGGCGTTTTGTAGGAGTTTCGAGAGTTGAAAGGGATGCGATAATCCTCGATGATGGAAAAGCCTGCGCTGTTCTACAAATAATGCCGATAAGCTTTTCCATGCTCTCCCCAATGGAGCAGAAAGCGGTAATAAGTGCTTTCCGCGACTTTCTGAATGCGTTGAGCTTCCCGATTCAGATAGTTGTGAGAACCGTGAACCTCTCGCTCAATGAGTATCTGGCCGATCTGGAGCTTGAAGTTGAGAAGAGAAAGTCGAAAAAATTGCGGGAGCAGTTTCAGGCTTTCAAAAGGTTTGTTCAGGATTTCATTGAGGAAAACGCTGTTAGGAACAGGCTCTTCTACATCGTTGTTCCGTGCAGCATAAAAGCATTCAAGGATGAAGAAACCGCGTTGAATCAGCGGGATATAAGGGCGGAGCTCTGCATGAGAAAACTGAAGCGCTGCAACCTTCTTTCAAGGCGCCTGAATTCAGAGGAGCTCATCTCTCTGCTCGCAAGCTTCTTCAACGGTTTCATCGAATCAGCGAACAACTACTTATTTCCACTCACAATGCTCGAGAGGTTTGAAGAGGAGCAGAAAGTGGAAGCGAATTATAGAGATGCTCTCGGAAGAACAATCTCTGTAACTTTGGG
>JAGHAI010000070.1 GCA_021161555.1 bacterium | reverse complement strand
GCAGAAGATGCTGCATGGGAGATATTTGGCGTCTCGTATTGGGAAGACTGAGTTGATGATGCTTCGTCTAGTCTCCAGCAGCTTCTTAAAGGTTCTTTCTAGAACCTTGTATTTCAGCTCGCCGTCTCTGCGCGTTCCCCACTTCTTCAGCTTCCACATTTGAAGCGCCGCAGCCCTGATCATGCTGTCGACGATGAGTAGCTTGCCGCGGGGCTTCGGCTTGGAAGATCCAAATATCCTTTTCGAAACCTCCCTTACGACCCTGTCTATGTCCCTGTCGCTTCCAACAGTTTTACCTCCACTCTTGAATATCACGTACGCATAAATTCCTCTGCTTAGGCTGCTGCCGATGCGGGCCGCCCTCTTCCTCCATCTCCACTTCATCTTCAAGTTCTTACGCTGTACCTTCACCATTGCAGACTCTATCGGCTGATATTTTCGATTCTCATATCTGGTGCCTGCGCCGGCGATTATTCCGGAGCCAGCTAGCTTCCACGGCTCGCTGAAGACCCTCTCGACGACTCTACCTGCGATTGAAAACGTTAAGACGCGGCCTTCCCACTCGAAGTCCTCGAAGACTATGCTTTCCCTCTTGAGGCGGCGGAGCCTCTCGGCGGCTTGATTCTCCATTGATTCTTCAGTCTTCCCCTCGCGTTTCACCGCTTCCTCTTCAGGCCTGGCCGTCTTCAGCGAATGACCCTTCTCCTCCTCTCTTTTAACCTTGAAGTTCTCAACTCCGATCTTAGCGATCTCCCACTTGAGCTCGTCCCCTGGAACGTAGAGGCTTCTCGGAATGATTAGCGTCCACGGGTCGTCGCCAGCCTTTATTCCCGGGAATGGGGGATGCGGATCTCCATAGCGTGGACGGGCGGATTCATAGATGTAGTTGAACCTGTCCCTCGCCGGAGACTTCTTTGTTGATGCAAGCTTAACGATGACCCTGTCAGCCTTCTCCTCGATATGGAAGGTTCGGAGTATCGAGTAGATGTCTTCGCCGAAAAGCACGCTGAGGAACAATGCGAGACGCGGATCCATATTTTCAGGAGGCCCCAAACCCCGCGGCACAAACCCTTCAGGGTCATCATCAATGGAGAAAAATGGAAGGTACACGTCGACTTCTCCACGATGGAAAAGCGGAAAACCATTTTTCTCCGGAGAAAATCCCCTCCCTCCATTCTTATACTTTGTCTTCAAAAAAGAAGACCGAACGACGCTTCTTTCAAAAACTCTATTTTCAGCGCCCCCTCCAGCTCCTCTCCAAATCTTCTCCACTTCACTCTCAAAATTCTCATTAAACCAACTCTTCCTCTCAATCTCAACATCTTCACATTCTGTTTTTTCGTAGAGGGGGGTGTCTTTGGAGGGGGGAGAATTTACAACTCTGAATTGTTCCTTCCGCTTCTTGAGAAGCGGGATTCTAAGGTATCTGGAGATGCAGGAGAGGATCATCTCCTTGATTCGCTGAGACCAATCTGGAGGGGAGGGATAGAGGCTTCTAGGGTCGATGCCCGTCCACTCCTCAACCTGCCTCATCAGCTCTTCAGGCTGGATCTGCGGAAGTTTAAAGATGAAAACGCCATGCTTTTGAAGCTTCTTCTCCGCTTCTTCTCCACCCTCAATTGACGGGCAGACGTAGACTGTGATTCCGGATCGAACGCCGCAGTTGAGGAACCTCCATACTCTCTGGAGGGCCTCTGCCTCCCTCAATATAGTTGAGGGCGAAACCGGATTAGTCCAGTTTCTGAATCTGAGAAGCAGGAATCTATTATTTGCGATGAGCAGGTAGGCTTCTATCCTCTTCTCTCCAACCCTCCTCTTCTCAGTGAAGAAGTCGATTTTCGTCTGGCTGTCCATCAATGCCGGTATGAACATATGATAGATCTTTAAGACTCCAATCTCATCTAGCATTGCGGTTGCGGGGGGAAGCTCCCCAACGAGGCTTTCAATCCGAACTTGAAATGGAAGTCTCCCTTGCCGCTCCGCCTCCTTAATCACGCCTATGAAATTGGAGGTCATGTAGCTGTGAATCCACTGTGCACCCGCCCTAAATTCACATTCATCTTCCTCTTCGTCTGGGAGGCTGCTTGGCTTCCTGCCGTATATCCTCATCTTCGCGGCGAGCGCCTGCGCCGCGCACATGCGGATCACCTCGGGCGTAGGCTCCCCCGGAAGCGCATGGGTCACGCCATACATCTTAAGGAGGAACTCGGCTGACATGAAATCTTCCTGTCGACCTTCCCTTTTCGCCTGCCTGAGAAACATGGGCTTTTCTAAGTGGCATCCACCCTTCCCCCGCCCTGCCTCCCTCCGGAACAACGTGGCTTTAAGGACGATGTCTGCCGGTTCATAGAGAAAATCAAACATTTCAATGAGTTTTACAGCGGTGATTACTATCACCGCATATGAGGGAAAACGTGAGTATTTAAGGAAGCAAAAACTTGAGGAGATTAAAGCCTAGGAGCCCCTCCCTTTCCAGGGTTGCTGAATGATGCAGGCTAACCCCTTCGCCTTTTCCCTTCAAAAACGCAAGTTATATACAGTTCGGGATGAGCCCTAAACGAATACAAGGTAGCAGACAAGGCCTGCAACACTTACAAGATTGACCTGACCTTTTTTGACGCATGACATGACTACATCCTCACATACCATTCCGTATCTTCTTCGAAAGTGTCAGAAGCTGTATAAGTGCCGTACAATATGAACACGAATTCTAAGTTTCCTTGTTGCTGCTGAACAATAAACTTGACAAGACTGCACTGCAGTGTAATCTGTCCTTGTGGCAATGTCAGCGACAGCAACCTTGTGCCATTGCGAACAATTGTAACATTTAGGTCTGCATAGAAGACTTGTTTGTCACCGTTGTAAACTGTAACATTTTCTATTCTCAACATTTTCACATTGGAACCGAACAAGACATACACGGTCACATTTATGAGACGATTCTTTTCCAGCTGATATTGCAAGTTTCGATTTCGTTGCGAAAGCGTAGCCACCTGTTTTTGCAACGATTCAAGTTGACTGTTCTTCTCTGCCAACAAGGCTTGCAATCGTTGCCTTTCTCGTTGCAATGCTCCGACCTGTTGCTCAAGCTGTTGTTTTTCCCGTTGCAACGATTCGATTTGTTGTTCGAAAAGATTCGTCTGTTGCTTAAGCTTTTGCACATGTTGTTCCAGATGTTGCTTTTCCTGCCTCAACAAGGCTTGTGACTGATTAAGGTGACTTATTTCAGCTTGCATTTGATTTAGAGAATCTTGCAGCTGAATCAGCTGGTCATACAACTGCCTGTTGACATTTAATTCTTGCAAATACACGACCAGCAACGAAATAGACGCGACTGCAAATGCAACCAAAACAACATTTTTCTTTTCCAATTTCGCAACCTTCTTGCTTAAAAATAAAACGAGAGAAATTTTAAGGTTTATTGCATTCGACATATTGTTTGGGCTTTAAACAATCCTGTTGCGACGAAAGTTGCCCCTGCAACTATGCAAGCGATTGTCATCATCATCATATTGATGGATAACAACGAAGCATTGGATTCAAAGAAGGCAGTACGGAGGATGCAATGCGGAGAATAGAGTATAGCGGCGGTAAGCCCACCATTAAGAGCCTAAAGAAGCTTATGGAAAAACTTGGGCGGGAGGGCACTTCAGATAGAACTGTGAGGGAATATGTCTATGCAATAGAAGCATTAAGTCTCATAAACAGCAAGATGTAACCGGTCATTATATGACCGAAGAAAAGCCTCGGATCGACCGCATTCATTTGATGAGCATACGGCATTTGCACTCAGCCTGATAGTCCAGCACTTCCCTTTGCTTCCCGTCTAAAAATAAACCAGCAGGATTGACGGCTTCTCGGTCGGGGGCCAAAATCGATGCTTAATTCCCGATTCAACTAGAACACTTCTAATCTCGTCTATGCTCGTCTTATACTCCTCCATGAATTCTTTCAGGCAGACTTTCCCCACGCCGTTAAAGAAGCTCCTTCTAGCACACCTCAAAATCGCATCTAAAAGAGCGGGGCTTCGCATAGAGGAGTCTCTCCGAATGATTGATTCAGCGACCCTCCCCTTCATCCTCAAAATCTCAAGGGCTACATCCTCATGAGTAAGCAGAGCCACCTCTATACACCAGAAATGGAGGATGCCGAGAGTATTTAAGG
>JAGHAI010000112.1 GCA_021161555.1 bacterium | reverse complement strand
TTATACAACTAAAATTTACTAGAACCAAAATTATCTTGCCAGCAAAAGAAAATAGATTATGTTATGAACATATACTCATTTCTACATTTTTGCAAGGAGAGTCACTATGAGTAAAAAAGTTGCCTTTGCCGTCGATAATAATATGGGGTTGCAATCGACTATTTCCCAGCACTTTGGCAGGTGTGCATATTTCGTCGTCGTGGATTTTTCGCCGGGGGATGAAATTTCATTTGATATTCATCCGAACACATCGGCGCAGAATCACAATCCTGGCGATGTGCCAAATTTGATAAGGAGTTTTGGCGCGTCCACGATTGTTTCCGGCGGTATGGGGCGTCGGGCGAGGCAATTTTTCGAACAGATGGGCATACAGTCTATCGTGGGTGCGCAGGGCACCGTCGAACAGGTGATTCAACAGATGCGCGATGGAACATTTGTCGTTCCAGATGTCAACCTGTGCGATGCTGAGAAAGGGCACAAACACTAACAAAAACATCAGAGGTCTTTTTGAGATGATAGTATCAGTTGCCAGCGGGAAAGGCGGCACAGGGAAGACGACTGTGGCGGTATCCCTTGCGATAGCCGCAGCACCAATTACCCTCATCGATGCGGATGTAGAAGAACCCAACGCGAACATATTGCTTCACGCCGAAAAAAGCACCATCAGAAAGGCATCTCTGCCATTTCCCGAAATCGATATGAAGAAATGTGATTTCTGCGAAAAATGTTCCGACTTCTGTGCATATAATGCCATCGTAGTTCTGAAAGGGCTAAAGGTATTCGCCGTGCCAGAAATATGTAAGAGTTGCGGGGGGTGTAAACTTGTATGCCCGCAGAATGCGATATCGGAAAAGCCGCGGGATATTGGATACATAAGTTTTGGTGAAAAGGGCGATGTTTCATTTGAAGAGGGACTGCTCAACATCGGTGAATCTTCTGCCACACCGCTAATCAGAATGCTTTTCGATTTCGTGGATGGGGAGAGCAAAAACATCGTAATCGATTGTCCGCCGGGTGCCGCTCATCCCACGGTGGAATCCATCAAGCGCGCAGATGTCGTTCTGCTCGTAACGGAACCGACACCTTTTGGACTGCACGACCTCAAGGAGGCGCTGGTGATAACCCGGACACTGAATAAAAGGACAGCGCTCGTCATAAACCGAGCGGACATCGGAACGGACGAAATTTTGAAATTCGCAGATAGCAACAAACTTCCCGTTCTTATGGAAATTCCTTATGATGAAGAAATAGCGAGAAACTATTCGAAAGGTATATCGCCTGCGGAATTTTCACCTCGATGGCGAGAGAAATTTTTGAATCTCTGGACAAAAATAGAGGGAATGATAGGATGAAACAGATAGTAATTATCAGTGGAAAGGGCGGCACGGGAAAGACCACAGTTGCCGCGGCGCTTTCGAGAATCGCTTCTGAAAAAGTTCTCGTCGATGTCGATGTGGACGCTGCGAACCTCGAAATCGTCACAGATGCAAAACTCGTGCATTCTGAACCTTTTTCAGATAGTAAACTGGCGGCAATCGACGATGAGAAATGTATCCGCTGTGATTTGTGCCGTCAGCACTGCCGCTTCGATGCAATTTCAGTCGATGAAGACGGAAAATATCGCATCGATGAGCATTCCTGCGAAGGCTGCGATGTCTGTCGGCTCGTATGTCCTGCCGATGCAATTTCTATAAATTCTGCGCTTTCTGGAACGGTGAAAAAATCGGAAACTCCCTTTGGAACACTGTGGCACGGCGAACTTTCCGCAGGAAGAGACAATTCCGGTAAAATGGTGACATATCTGCGCGAAAAGGGAGCCGAAGATGCGCAGAACAAACAAATCCCGTATGTGCTAATCGATGGAGCTCCCGGTGTGGGATGTCAGGTTATAGCCTCACTCACAGGTGTTGACCTGGCTCTCATAGTTTCCGAACCAACTCTTTCTGCTATGCACGACCTCGAAAGGATTTTTCAACTTGCACAGCACTTTCGCGTTCCGGCGATACTCGTCATAAATAAGGCGTCGATAAACAGTTCGCTCAAGGGAGAAATCTCCCGCTGGGCAAATAATCAAAAAATTCCCATCGTCGCGGAAATCCCCGTTGATGTGCGCATAGTGAAATCTATGGCGCAAAGACAATCGCCAATCGAAATAGGAGACGAAGAACTCACCGCCATTTATAAAAACATCTGGACTGCTGTGGAAGATTTTTTCAATGAAAAGTCCTGATTCGTTTTCATCTATAACTGAATTCTTTCGCCCAATCAATTTGTCCTGAACTGCAAAGTTATGCTTGACTTATAATGAATTGGTTAAATATTTATATGGTGGAGGTTATGAGATGGACTTTTCACCCATAGCGGATACATCTATAGTTGACCTTGTTCTGCTCTTCGCCGAACAGATGTCAGGAGAGAATTCCTCTGATGCACCCGATAATGTGTTCAAAAGGCTTGAGGATGAGGGATTTTCCAAAAGACAGCTTGACTATGCCTATTCATTGGTTATGAAACAGATGATGTATCCTGCCCAAAAGCGGACAGTTCGCATATTTTCGGAAGGTGAACTGGGGAATTTTTCTCCCGAAGCTGCTTCGATACTTATAAGATTAAATCGTCTCGGGATAATTGGCGATGAACAGATTGAAGTCATCCTTATGCGCGCGGCGCTCACGCCGAACGAAAAACTTTCCGAAGACGAGCTGAAAATGATTATCGCTATGATGCTTGGCGGAAATAATCCCGATTTGCCAGACGGATTTTTCGTTCCAGAGGATGAAAATAAAATTCACTGAAGGGGGATACAAAATGAAAAACATAGTTCTATCTTCGCTTTTATTTGCCCTGTTTTTTTCATTTGCAATCGGTGCTTCCACAAACTCGCCTTATCCATACGATAAATTTAATTACCTGCATTCACAGGAAAATGCCATACCCGATAAACATTTACATCCCAAAGTATCGCTATACTACTGGTATTATACAGCGAACGAATTCTTCAACGAGGACGGACACCGCGAGGACTACGATAAAAAATATACTCAGGGCTGGTTTGTTCCTGCATTTTCCTTTGGCGCAGGAAATGTGGCTGAATTCGGAATGGCAATACCGATTTTAAGCGAAAATTCCTCGTCTGAGACATACGATTATGGTGATATGAACGGCTCTGGAATTGGGGATTTATTATTGTGGGTCAAGGTTGCCGTTACGCAAAAGCCCTGGTTTGGCTTCAGATTTGCCGCAAAATTGCCAACGGGAAACGACGATTATGAAAGCGATGAGTTGCCGGTCGGTTCGGGACAGACTGACATCGACCTTGGCTGGCAGTTCTCATACAAACCTGACAAAATGGGATTTTTGAGCGACATAAACATAAGTTATCGCTTGCGACTGGCGAAGGACATAGAAAACACCATAATTACTATGGATGGAATTCCGATGACTGCGGACAGATATGACCCCGGCGAAGAAGGACGATTGGGGATGTATTTTGGCGGAATGCCCGTGGAAGGTTTTGGAATTATGTTCGGCGGAGACGGATTTATCACCTTCAACGACCAGTATGAGGGAGATTATCTTGGACACAACGAGAAAAAGGAATTGAAAAAATCCTATCGAGCATCTTCGTTTATCGGGTTGAAAATGTTCTATGAATTTCCATTTGGTCTGCGTTTCGACGGCGGAGCGAAGACAGACATAGCGGGCAAAGATTCCCCCGCTGGTTTCGGTTTTGACATCGGAATTTCATATCAACCCGAATTTTAAATCCTTTATAAATTTTGGAGAACATTTCCAATAAAGTGAGAAATGCACGAATATTCCATAGCAACTGGTATTGTCAATAGTGTTCTTCCAATAGCGGAGGAGCGAGATGTTGAGGTAAAAAAGGTTTTCGTTGTCGCTGGTGTTCTGAGGGCGATAATGCCCGATGCACTCAGATTTTCATTTGACGCAATCAAGCGAAGACATCCATTGCTCACAAACGCCGAACTGTGTTTGAAAACTGTTTTGCTTCACGGGGAGTGTGCCGACTGTGGGAAAGGTTTTGATTTGGAACGCCCTATGGGAGTGTGTCCATATTGCGGCAGCTCTAATGTAGAATGGTCTGGGGGGAACGAACTGTTCGTGGAAAAGATAGAGATTTTTACAGATAATCAGGAGGAAAGATGAGGCGTGAGCCGATAGTCACAATACTTGACATAATATCGCGATTCAGGACTGTGCGAACTTTTCAGGAAAAGATGGATTTGATAGCGGAAGGAATTGCCGCCTGCGGCTGGAAGCATGTTCATCTGTATGTCTTCGACAGGGATACAAAGCTGGTGAAGTCCGCTGCGTATTGGGGCATCGACGAGGAAGGAAGGCATTTTCTGGAAGAGAATAGAATGAAGATTGAAGAAATTGAAGCGATATTATCTGACCCCGAAAATCAGAAATTCAAAATCGGCAGATGCTACTATATTCCGCACGACGCCAAAAGTCCTCTCTTCGATGAATTGCGCGCAACTGGCTTGGTATATGAAAAGGAATGGACGGAGTCTGATAACTGGCATCCCCAGGATTTATTATTTATTCCTCTGCAGGGGCTTGGTGGCAAAGTCGTTGGTATGGTCTCCGTAGATGAACCAGTGGACAACAAAAAACCAACACAGAACAGTCTGCGCCCCGTTGAACTTTTCATAGACTATGCCATCGCATTCATCGAGGAAAGCGAACTTGAAAATTACCTTTCAAAATCAAGGGCGATGTTATCGCAGGTGTTCAACCTATCACCTGTGGCAATAGTTGTTTCCGACGAGAAGGACAATATTATGCAGTTAAATCCAGCGGCGGAGGAGATGTTTGGATATACGCTCGACAATTTATTAAAAAAACAGACATCGGTTTTGATTTCACCTTCAGAAAACCTCGAAACAATTGTGAACACCCGTGCCGAAGGTATGTTCAAGGGTGAAACGATGCTGAAAAGGAGCAACGGCGAAGAATTCTGGGCTTATGTGGTCAATGTTCCTGTCAAAAACTTTGCGGGGGAAATAGAAGGCTATCTCTTTATGGCGCTTGACATAACTGAGATAAAGAATCTTCAATATTATCTGATACGCGCCGAAAAGATGGCTGGAATTGGCATTCTCGCTTCGGGCATCGCTCACGAGTTGAACAATCCCCTATATGGAATTCTCGGTCTCGCCGAAGCCATCATCGATGAAGATGACATAGATACCATTAAGGAATTTGCAAACGATATAGTCGAATATGCGCGCGAAGCAGCGGATATAGTGAAGGACCTTGCAGGATATACATATACTTCGCAGATGGAAACCGCTTCGACTGTGAACATCAACACATCGATTAAAAATGCCATAAAGATGATTGGCAGGCTGGGGAAATTTGAAGGCATCGAAGTCATAGAAAACTATGGTGAACTGCCTGAAATCAACGCAAGCGGAAGCGAAATTCAGCAGGTTTTCGTCAATCTGATAACAAACGCTATTGATTCTATGCGGGATGGCGGAAAACTTTCTATTACCACCAGAGCAACGGGAGATTTCGTTGAAGCAAGAGTTCAGGATTCAGGGTCGGGCATTCCCGAGCATCTCAGGGCACACATTTTTGAACCGTTTTTCACAACCAAACAGGTGGGCGAAGGCACAGGACTCGGACTATACATTTGCTATAGAATTGTGAACAAGTATAAGGGAACTATCGATTTTGAAAGTTCGCCAGGGAAGGGAACCACATTCATCGTTCGGTTCCCGATTCCGAAATAAAAATGGAGAATTTTATGCCAGACGAGAAATTGGACAAAAATTCCAATCCTGTTCAGGCGACCATAATGATTGTGGACGACGAAGACAGGATTCGCCGTATTCTTGCAATTCAGCTGCAGAAAGCGGGATATAATGTGCTTTCGCTCGGCGACGGACAGGAGGCTATGGAACTTTTGAACAAGGTTAATGTGGATGTAGTGATTTCGGACATCAGGATGCCTGGCATCACAGGAGACCAGATTTTAAGATACATAAAAACTCATAATCCTTCCATTCCTGTCATTATGCTCACGGGAGTCGTTGATGTGGAAACCGCCGTCAGTATTATGCGCAGTGGAGCTTATGACTATCTCGTTAAACCCGTGAAAAAGGATGAGCTTCTCATCACCGTTCATCGAGCGCTTCAATACAGGAATGTCGTGTTGCGAAACATTCAATTGCAGGAGGAAAATATTCGCTATCAAAAGGAGCTTGAACAAAAGGTCCGTGAACGAACGAGAGAACTTGCCAGAGCGCTCGCTCACCTGCGAGAAGTTCATATGGATACGGTTAAAATTCTCGCCAGTGCTATAGAAGAAAAAGACCCCTATATGCGTGGACATTCCAACAGAGTGAGGATTATTTCCTCCGAGATGGCGAGGAGACTGGGTTATAAAGAGATGGAAATTGAACGCATTGAATATGGTGCGCTGCTGCACGATATCGGGAAAATTGCCATCGACCAGAGAATTCTGGACAAGCCAGGACCGCTCACGGATGAGGAATTCAAGATTATTCAGGACCATCCCGTGATTGGCGAGAGAATTATAAGCAAGGTAAGTTTTTTTGCCGACATCGCTCCTATGGTGAGGTGGCATCACGAGAGATGGGACGGATTGGGCTATCCTGACGGAATAAAGGGGGAAAATATACCTATGCCAGTGAGAATATTGAATATTGTGGATGCGTTCGATGCTATGAGCAGCGACAGGCCTTATCGCAAGGCGATGCCAATCGAACGGGTTCTGGAAATAATCCGTGAGGAGCGCGGGAAACAATTTGCACCGGAAATGGTGGACCTTTTTCTCGAAGAGGAAATATATAAAACACCTGTGGTAGATTGATTGAAATGAATGGGAATGTTCAAAATATGGAAAATCTGCGCTGCAAGATAATTCTGGAAAATTTTGAAGGACCGCTCGACCTTCTGCTTTATCTCATAAGAAAGGATGAAATTGACATCTACGACATCCCGATTTCCTATGTGACGAAGCAGTATATTTCCTATCTCGATTTTATGCGGGAACTGAATCTGGAAATTGCTGGAGAATATCTTTACATAGCGTCTGTTCTCGTGAACATCAAGGCGAGAATGCTGCTTCCAAAGCCAGGAATTGACGGCGCAGATGCAGAGGACCCCAGGGAAGAATTAACGGAACTGCTCGTCGAATATCAGCAGTTCAGAAATGCAGGGGAATTCTTAAAAATAAAGTTCGACAGGGAGAAGAATAGATATCATTTATCCAGCCCAATTGTCCCTGGATATGAATCTAACATAATATCGATACCACTCGATTTTGTGGAACTTATGCGCACAGGCTGGGATATTTTGAAGAAGCACAATATGGTGTTAAAACCTCCGCCGCGGGAAGAAATAGATATTGCTGAACGGATAGAGTTCATCAGTCGGCGTCTTGCGGCAAAAGAAAGACTTACTTTTCTCGAACTATTCGAGCGAAAAAATGTAAGTGGAATTCTATTCGTTGGAACTTTTTTCGCACTGCTTGAACTCATCCGCCAGAAGAAAATCTATGTTCGCCAGAGAAATCCCTTTGGAAATATATGGATATATCAGGCTAAGGCGAATTAGTCAATTTGAACTATGAAGATTTTTACGATAATATTTGCCTTTACAATTTCTGTCGGCTTGTGCTTTTCGCAGGTTTCAGTAGAAGGACCTGGCGGCATCGTCGTTCAGATGGATACCGCTCGCGGCAGAATTGCGCTGGGAGACACCGCTGGAAACAAATTGATGTTCAATTTCGATTATCCCTGGACGCGCTCGGGAAACTGGCTCACTTTTATGTGCGATAGCGATGCCTTTTCAAATTCAAATGATGTCGTCGGCTCCTATGGATATAGCAGCCTCGATTCATTCTCCGCAGGCAGTGGTTTTGGCGGTGGAAGCGTCAGCAAGGAATGGAATATCCCCTATGGCAGCGGACACCTGTTTTTCAGGCTCACTGTGACTCCAATTGAACTCGACGGCGTTGGTGTGGCTAAAATCGTTCTCTATGTTATGAACAACGACGACGCCTCCCATTTCATCGGGGCGATGATGTCTATGGATACATACATCGGTAGAAACGATATGGCACCGCTTGCAACAGGAACGAGTCTTCTGGATGTCTGCACCGTTCTCGAAGGCGATGAGATACCATATTTCTGGCAAGCTTATGAAGAATCGCCCGGAGCGGGATGCGACCAGGTAATAGCGAGAGGTTTTTTGCAAGGCATTGGTGCAACGAGACCAGATATGTTCATACTCGGCGACCTGCTTTATCTGTGGCGCCAGCCCTGGGAAGTTGACACTTCCTTTGAAGGATACCCATACTTCGACAGCGCGATATTGATAAAGTGGGATAAAGTTCGTGTGAACCCCGACAAATCTGAAATGTTCATAACTTATTTTGGCTTTGGAAGATGCGAAGACGATGTATCACCTGTGATGCTGATTTCCCTGGTGCCCGGTCAGTTATCATCTCTCTGCGATGACATAGAAACTCCATTTGAAGTAGCCGCACTTGTTCACAACCGCACTGTTGAATCTGGTGTTTCTGCGGGAACTTTGTGCGTTGAAATCCCGGATGGAACCGAACTCCACGAAAATCCGATGCACCCGGGAATCCCATGCATTCCCCTGGAAACCGACCCATTGCTCACAGACAGCAGCACGGTCAGGGCGTGGCTCGTCGATGTGGTGGACGAAACACTGTGGGGGGATACAATCCCTATTGTGATAAATCTTTCCGCCGAACCTGATATTTTTATGTCTTCAACCTCATTCGTTGCCGTTCCCGACCCCGATGGCAATCCGCCCGTTGTGGGAGTTGATTTTCCATACAAATTTACTTCCTGCTCCGACAGTGGAAGCGTATTCATCCCATTTTACCTGCACGAAGACACGGAAATCGACTATCCTTCCCTTCTCGTTAAGATGGGTGATGTTCTCCTGACGAATATGTCGGGATATTTGCACCACATTGGCGATACTCTGTTTGCGGAAATTCCGCCCTGGCTTTTCGAACACGGGGATACAATAGAATATGAATTTATATCTGTTATGGACATTTTTGGCTGTTCGCCTGACACATATCCGCCGCCAGGAACACTCATCGTCGATGTGGAACCGCCGGAGTTTCACGGCTTCTATCCGCCGCCGGAAAGCACACTGTCGCCTGTCCCGCAGATTCGTCTTCACATCGTCGATGAACCCGCAGGCGTGGATACTTCGTCCGTGTTTCTTCAATTCGATGGCAGCGTAGTTTATCCCGATGACCCCAGAATTTTATGGGAAGACGACACAACTCTCGTGTTCACTTCAACGGACACATTCCCCGACGGCTATCCAATTGTGATATGTCTTACGGATGTCTCTGACCGAGCGGAACTTTGCGGACCAAATGCACTTTCCACCCTCGAATGCGAAACATATTTCGTAAACAAAATCGCAGAAATTTCCAAGCCAGAAGATTTTTTCGTAAAAGTTTTTCCAAATCCATTCAACCAGACCTGTGCAATAATCCTGCATTTACCACGCAAAGACAGAGCAGAAGTATGTATAAAGGACATCGCAGGGAAAACTATCGAAAAAATTTTCGATGGAACTTTGCCTGCTGGCGAAAAAGTTTTATATTGGTATCCGGATGATGATATTGCCTCTGGTATTTATTTCGTTTCGGCGAATTTTGAAGGAAACAAAGTATTGAAGAAAATTGTTTTGATAAAGTAGATAAATATGGCTGCATACTTCAACAGGAATTTGAAGATATTGAAGCGAGCGCTGGAAATTAAGCGGAAGCGAAGGCTTGACTACGATTATCTTGCGGTGATTTCGAATTTTCCCGCCATAAAGTTGCAGCGCTGGGAAAGGGACGGCGAGCCGAACCTCGCCGAACTGCGAAAACTTGCAGAATTTTACTCAAAGGTTCTCGAAACTGAAATCACCGTTGATATGCTTTATAATCGCGATTTGAGATACGACGAAAGGTTTTCCAGAATTGCGTGGAGAATAAATTAAAAAGGGGACAATATGGATATAAGTCCAATTACTTTAATTTTCTACATTCTCATTGGCATTGGGGCTTCAAGCATTTTGTCGCTCATTCCCGCGCTGCACATATACAATGTTCTGGGGCTCATCATTATTGCCATATTGAGCTTTGGACAGTTCATTCCGCCTGCGGCTCTGCCATACATATTTATGGCGATGCTGGTCACTTATGCGATATTGAACACGCTTACGGCGGTATTTCTTTCTGCTCCCGATGAGAGTATGATTTTCGTCGTTATGCCAGGACAGAAGGCGCTGATGCTCGGCAGAGGATACGAAATCGCTATGATAACGGGTTTCGGTTCACTTTGCGGCATTGCGCTTCTCGCACTGATGACACCGCTCACCGTAAATGTCCTTCCCGCTCTCAGAAAATTGCTATCTCCTCATCTCCACTGGCTACTGGGATTGGTAACTGTGTATATCCTTATGTCGGAATGGCCCAAGGCAGTTGAGAGGAAACCGCCTGGCTGGGCGAGGTTTTTTGAATCCTGGCGTTCCCTCGGCGCAGGATTGCTGACATTCTTGCTCTCCGGCTTTCTGGGAATGATTGTGTTAAATAAAAACATACTCCCTCTGAACGCCGCTTTCCAGGGATTGATGCCTGTCTTCGTCGGGCTTTTTGCTGTGCCGTGGGTGCTTATGAACATCGTGAGTAAAACATATATCCCTGAACAAAAAATTGCGAAATCAATCGATATGACGCCTGGTGTGGCGCTGCGTTCCACAATTGCAGGTGGACTTGGCGGATTGATTGCCGCTCTCTTTCCAATTATAACAGGCGGAATGGGCGGACTCCTCGCAGGGCAGGCAACCGCTCAGAGAGATGACAGAATTTTCGTTATGTCGCAGGGGGTGTCAAAAGTTGTGTATTATGTTGGAGCATTTTTGTTCTTCTTCGTTCCGATGGGGAGAATGGGCAAAGGCGGTCTTGTGGCTATGATTTCTCCGCTTTTTTCAGTGCGGACATTTCAACAATACTGGCTTGCTCTGGCAACGATGCTATTTGCAGCGGGAATTGCATTTTTGCTCCTGCATTTCTTCTCAAAATGGTTTGCAAAAATCGTTCACAGGATAAATTATCGATTGATTTCCGCCGTAACCCTGTTGATTCTTATTGCTGTCGTGTTCAGTCTCACCCGTTGGCTTGGACTATTGATTATGACTGTTGCCACAGCAATCGGGTTAATTCCCGTATTATTCGGTTCGCGAAGGCTGAACTGTCTCGGCGTTTTATTGCTTCCGCTTATGCTCAATATGGCTGGCGTTGGACCAAAAGTGGCAAGCTGGCTCGGAATTATTTAAATAATCAAATAATTCCTGTCAACCTGCCGCAGCTATTACCGTCTATATTTGTGGAACCAACCACAAACGAGGGAGCTACTATGTGTTATCTAAGGTTTTCAGCCGTCATCTTTCTCCTGTTTGTTTCTGCATATTCTGCGCCTCCTATTTTTGCACCGATTGGAGAAGAACGCGAGCTCAATTCAGTTCTATACTTCAATGCCGGCGGAACTCTGGTAGAAGAAAATTCCATGCCAGACGACTTTTCGGTCGAAATATATGCCTATCCAAATCCGTTTAATTCGTCGTGTGTCATTTTCGTAGAAACGCATGATTATGCGTCTCTACCAGCTATGATCGAGATATTCGATTTACGAGGGAATTTAATTGCGACCTCCTCTATCTCTCGGTCCCTTTCTCCCCGAGGAGAAAGGAGAACAAAATTCCTTCTCCCACCGGGAGAAGGTGGATTGCGACGAAGTCGCAAGACAGATGAGGGGAAAGAAAAAAACTGTTAAATACTCTCTAATATGACGAAAGAAAAGATGAAAAAAACGATATTAAGCAAAACGAAGTAGATTTGAGATAAAAAATCAAAAAATAGTGATAAATAAAACTATTATTCAATAAGTTAAAAATTTCGCAGAAGACTTAAAAAAAGTTGATAGGGAGGGGTTATGGTTAAGCATCTTATATTTTTTGCTTTAATAACATCGTATAGTTTTTCCGCAGGGCAGACCACCATCGACACTTTGTTTTTCGACGATTTCGAGGGAGATAGTCTTCTCTGGGAGGAGTTCATCTGTCCTGCGCAGTGGCACACCACGACTTTGCGGGCATATTCAGGTAAATCGTGGTGGTGCGGAAATGAATCGCTTGATGGATACAGCAATTGCTGGTATCAAATTCTTACGACGCCGGAAATTTCTCTGCCATCCAGTCCATCGGGAATTTTAAAAATATCGTTTATGCTCGATATGGCGATTGAACCGCCGCCTGCCAGTCCATCCGATGTGGGCGGGCTTCTCGTCGATGGATGGGACGGATTTCACATAACTATATCCACCGATGGCGGAGATAGCTGGCAGTTGCTCATTCCCGCAGATGGATATGATTGCGATACGATGTTTGGCTTTATCCAGGCAAACGATTCATTGTGGCAGGGATGGGGCGGAAGCACAGATGGGTGGATTCACAAGGAAGCGACGCTAAACTCGTTTGCAGGAGAAGATGTAAAAATTCGCTTCGTCTTCGCAGCAGACCCGTTCTTCGACACAAACAACGATTCCACTATGTTTGGCGTGCTACTCGACGACATTGCCATTTACGATGATGACGATACATTTTTCTACGACGATGGAGAAGATACCATTTCATCGCCGATGACCACAGAAGACACCCGTCCCTGTCCTGTGCCAGAAATCACGGATATAAGAGCATTTGATGGGGAACATTCTCTGCTGGCAGCAGATGAGCATCTCGCTCGTATGAGCATCGCAACGCCACAATTCTTCATCGACGATGGATTTCTCGCCAATGGAAGTTTTCGCATATTTCGCGATACGCCCGACGATGATGATTTTTATGTGATTTACATATCCACTGACGGCGGCATTTCCTGGGTTCCAATGGGAAAGGATGATGGATGGGGAAGCGAATGGCAGCTGGTTTCTGGTGCGGATGGAATTGCCGAGCCATATATAGGTATGTTGTTTTACGATTATATAGGCGACAGCGTGAAACTTATGCTGACATTTATATTCGACAACGACGATGGAATTGACACAGGAGACGGTTTTTTCATAGATGACTTTTGCATATCGGGAATTTACGGGAATACATACGACGCCGGTGTATCTGCCATATATTCAGGACCAATCAATGTAAATCAGGATGTGATTTTCAACGCGGAAATCACAGGATATGGCATAGAAGCGATGAGTCCTGCGGTTTACTATAAAATCTTTTCCGACGAGGATGTTCTCATAACATCAGGTTTTCTCGGCTCGGCGGATGTTTCGCTTAACCAGCATATTTACGAACCTTTTGTTTGGCGTCCAGTTGAATCGGGAGATTATTATGTAGTTGCCTGGACCACAAGCGCGCACGACGAGGACAATTCAAACGATTCTGCATTTTACTATTTTTCTGTTCCCGATGAAAACCACAGAGAACTCGGCTATGATGATGCCGTCCAGGATTCGTTCTATTCTGAATCCGGGGGAAGATATTTTTATTATCTCATTCCAGGTTTTGATTCGTATGATGAGGTGGGCGATGGCTACGCCGTGGATTTCGAACTTCCTTTCGATTATGCGACACTCGACAGTATAAAAATTCTCGGCAAAGGCGAAGGTAATGTTGTGTTTGGAATTTTTGGATATGATGGCGGCGTTCCTTCGTCTCTGCCCGAAGCCACATTTTCTGCTTCCCTTCCAGATGCAGGATTACACGGGGAATGGTTTAAATATGTGCTGGAAGAACCTTTTGTGATATCGCATCACAATTTTTTCGTCGGCGTGTGGGCAGATACTGAATCATATTTCTGGATTGGCATAGACAACACTTCGCCGCACGACAGAAGAAGCTGGCGCATCGACCCCGAAGGAGATAATTTCTCCTTCCAGAACACGACCGAACTTTCATCCCCGTATGATGATTTTGATTTCATTATGAGGTGTTTTATAACGAGGGTTGAGGATGTAGCAGATATTCAGAAACCCGGCACAACCCCATTTTTAAAAAATATTCCAAATCCGTTCAATGGAAGCACGGAAATTGACTTTTACATTCCCTGGACATCTCACACATCTCTCGTCCTGTGCGATATTTCGGGAAAAATTGTTCGTCATCTGCTTTCGAGAAAAATTTCTTCGGGACGGCACGCAATTAAATGGGATGGACGAGACGACGATGGAAATTTGCTCCGTTCGGGAATTTATTTTGCAAGAATTGAGGCTAAAAATGTGGCAATTTCGAAAAAAGTCGTTATCGTAAAATAAAGAAAATAAAAGGTTTTGAGTCTGCAAATAATTTTGTGTAATTGCGAAAGATGGCATTGTCGTCAGTTTTTTGGCACTTTTTTATCATTTGATGCGCCAAACGATTGGGGCTTTTCCTGATGATAAAAGTCCAATCCAGACGAATTGCATAAAATAAGTTATAATCCCGATTCTGCTTGCCATAATGATTTTTTGTATAAAATTTATGTAAAATTGCTTTCACAAAATTGTGAGATGAAAAAATGTTTACGGGTTTAATTTGTGGCATAGGCAGAATTTTTTTTGTCGAAAGGCATTCTGACGCAAGAAGGATATCCATTGAGTGGGATGGTTTTTCCGATTCAGAGCTTTCGGATGGTGATAGCGTGGCTGTTGATGGTGTTTGTCTTTCGCTCGAGAGAATTGAGGGGACGATGGGCATATTCGTCGCCGTTGAAGAAACAATTGCTCGCACGACATTGGGCGATTTGAAGGCGGGTGATGGCGTCAATATCGAACTTCCAGCCACGATGGAGACCTTTTTAAGCGGGCACATTGTTCAGGGGCATATAGACTGCACTGGCAAAATAGTTTCCCTTTCCGATGCTGGCACGCAGAAAATTTTTAAAATTGAGCATCCGCAGAAGTTTTCAAGATATGTTGTTCAAAAGGGTTCTATTGCTGTGGATGGCATAAGCCTCACCGTTGCATCCTGCGGGGACGGATGGTTCGAATGCGCCATTATTCCAGAAACTATGCGCAGGACGATGCTGCAGTTCAAGCGCGCTGGCGATTTAGTGAACATCGAATTCGATGTTCTGGCAAAATACATCGAAAGATTGCTAACCACCAAATCGGCGAAAAATATGGAAGATGACATCGCTGCGGTTTATTAACGAATTTTTTATGGGAGGATTGTCTTATGCGTGTTCCTATAATCGGGCTTTCGCAGAGCGGCAGAACCACATTGCGGAAAGCACTTTCGGGAGAACATACCGGTCATCGGGAGAACTTATCTGTTGTTAAAATGCCCGACTATCGCCTTGAAGAAATAGCGAGGATATACAATTCTAAAAAGGTCTTTTATATAGAAGTCGAATTGCAGGATACGATTGGCGACATCACGAAGGGCGGTGCGATATTTTCCGATTTGCAGGGCGCCGATGCGCTGATAGTGTCAATTCGTGGGTTTGATGGTGGTTTTGGCGAACCCGATGTCGTCGGGGATGCTCAAAAGGTCGCCGATGCAATCCGCATATTCGATATGTCCATAATCGAGACGAAGACGAACACGCTCGAACGGGAAATCCAAAAGGGACATTCACAGGAAGAAAGACGATTGCTGGAAATGGAACTTTCCGCGGTGAAAAAATTTTCTAAAATTCTCGAAGATGGCAAAAACATCCGCGACGAAGAACTTTCGGATTTTGAACGAAAAATTTCCCGAAATCAGGGATTTTTGACCGCAAAGCCGATGCTCGCCGTAATTACATCGGAGGAAATGGTCGAAAAGAGTATGCTCGATGGGGTGTCGAAAATTCTGGGAACGAAGACGATATTCGTCCCGTCAAAACTTGAACTGGAACTCGCCGAACTCGATGAAGAAGAAGCAAAGATGTTCCGCGATGAACTCAAGATTCCCGAAAATACAATAGACGACGCACTGCTCTCGCTCAAGGATGCTATGGGAATAATAGAATTCTACACGGGGAACGAAAAGGACGCTCACGCGTGGGCGATAAGGCGCGGAACAACTGCAATAGAAGCGGCAGGCAAAATTCATTCAGATATCGAAAGGGGCTTTATCAGGGCGGAAATCGTCGGGTGGAAGGAACTTGTCGAAGCGGGAGGTTATAACGCCGCAAAGGCAAAATCTCTAATCCGCATCGAAGGCAAGAACTATGTGATGCAGGATGGAGATTATGCGTATTTCAGGTTCAATGTTTAGTTCTCCAGGGCAGTGGCGCGCGAATCTTTTTTAATTTAATATTAAAAAATTTTCGTTGAATGCGGAGAAGTGTGGCATAAAAGATTTCCCTGCCATTCTGGACGGGCTGGAATTCTCTTGCACAAAATTTGTTTGGACGACATCATCCTGTATGAGCAATTTTTTGAGTAAAGAATTTTTTTCAAAGAGATTAAAAAAACCGCCAGAAATAGTTGCGCCTGCGCTGTGGCTTGCCACAT
>JAGHAI010000232.1 GCA_021161555.1 bacterium | reverse complement strand
TGCCATAATAAACCTCCCTACTACTTTGTTGAAAATTTTCTAATATCTTTATTAAAATAATAGAAATAAAAAAGATTATGTCAAGTAAAATATTGATTTTTTTATTTAAGTTGTCCGCTAAGAATTGTTTTATCAAATTTTTAATATAGTTTTTCAGGCTCAATTATAATATATTTCTTGCGCAACTCAAAAAATATCTTATATATTATATCTATGAAAATGTCGGATATAAAACAAAATCTATCAAATGTGCGTGTTATGGGTGTGCTTAATATTACCCCCGATTCTTTTTCAGATGGTGGGGTTCATTTTAATGTGCTTTCTTCACTTTCTACTGCACAGGAGATGGTGAATTCCGGCGTGTATGTGATTGATGTCGGCGGTGAATCAACTCGCCCTGGCGCAGATGTTATTTCATCTTCTGAAGAACTTGCCCGCACGATTCCTGTTATTCAATCTATTAGAGAAAAATTCCCCGATGTTATCATTTCAATAGATACATATAAATCTTTAGTGGCGGAGAAGGCGTTGCAGTCCGGTGCGAACTGGATAAATGATATTTCAGGTGGAACATTTTCAAAAAATATGTTTGAAATTGCTGCAAAATATGATGCAAATATAATAATATCGCACATTAAAGGCACTCCAAAGGATATGCAGAAAAATCCTCATTACGAGGATGTCGTTGGGGAAATTTGCGGCTGGCTCGATGAACAGGCTCGCAAAGCGCAGCATTGCGGTATTGAAGCGGAGAAGATAATAATTGACCCTGGAATAGGTTTCGGTAAAAGATATGAGGATAATATAACAATCTTGAGAAATCTTTATAAATTTAAATCACTTGGATACAAAGTTCTGATTGGGACTTCGAGAAAAAGTTTTATTGGGCATTATACAGGCGAAAAAGACCCATCTAAAAGGGATGCCGGTTCATATATAACATTTATATGGGCTGCTTCATTTGGTGTCGATTTCATTCGTGTTCATAATGTCCCTGGAACTATGCAGGCGCTAAAGATGGCTGATGCGCTGTTAGATGATGATATACCACTAAATTCCTGAAAATTATCCATTATGCTTCAAAATTTCTTGCTATTATTTTATTTTCTGAATATTTTAGGGGACAATTATGAGAGGTAAGTCCAGATATGGCAAAATAGTATTGCTACTTTCTGTGCTTTTTCTTGTGGCATCGGGTTGCGTTTACTACAACACTTTTTTCCTCGCGAAAAAGAACTATAATCGTGCGGAGAAGTTGCGCAAGAAGGCAGGTGGCGAAACCATTCCCGCCGCTGCAAAGCCGATGTATGATAAGGCGATTGAAAAGGCGACAAAAGTGCTGGCTTATTATCCCGAGAGCGATTATGTTGACGATGCTATTTTTCTTCTGGGGATGTGTTATCTTCGCACGGGAGATTATACTAAAGCCCTTCGCAAGTTTAACGAGTTATTGAATAATTTTCCAGAGAGCGAGTTCGCCGCAGAAGCGAGATATTGGCGTTCTGTTTGTCTATATTATGGTGGCAAGGAGGATGAAGCGGTAGATTCGCTTAAGACAATAGCAGATGAAGACCGCGACCGTGCGGAAGATGCAAAATTTATGCTGGGAGAGCTCGCATTTCAGCAAGAGGAGTATATCGAAGCGAAGAGTGCCTTTCTGGATTTTTTAGAATCCTTTCCAGAGAGCAAACTGGCATCTAAGGCGCATTTGAGATTGGGGCAGATAGAGTGGTTTTTTAAGGAATATGAAAAAGCGGCGAAGCATTTTGAAAAAATAGAAGAAGGCGATATTCCCTATGAGGATTATTATACATCGCAGAGTTTATTAACTCAGTGTTATATCAAACTCGGTCGCCTTGATGATGCACAGAGTATATGCGATGTATTATTGAAAGACCAGACATATATGTCTCACTGGGGCGATGTGGAGCTTCTCGTCGGCGATATAGAATACGCAAGAGGAAATACGGAAAAGGCGAGGGAAATCTGGGAGAAAATTGCCGAAAAATATCAGCGTAAGGAAACAGGTGCCTGGGCGTATTTTCGGCTTGGCGAGATGTATTTCGACCAGGGGAACTATGAGATGGCTAAGGAAATGTTTGATGCAGCGGCATCTCAGGTTTCGTCTGGCGAAGTTCGTGAGCTTGCGCTGAAAAGAAGTGCCGTTGTGTCAAGGTTGCTGGCACTGTATTCAAAAATTGAAAATGCCGATTCTCTTGGAACTGACATCGTATCTGCGGAATTGACACTTGCGGAAATGTATATCACGGAACTCGATGAGCCTGATTCTGCGATAAGTGCTTATAATTATATTCTGCAGAATTTTCCCGATGACAGTCTTGCCCCCAAGGCTGCGTATTCAATAGGCTGGGTATATGCCAATGCGAAGCGGGATTATAGGAAGGCAGATTCTCTTTTCGCTGAACTTCTGAGAAAATATCCAGAAAGCGATTATGCCGTTGGCGGTGGCGATTATTTTAAGAGCCGCGGTGGTTCGCTTGATTCTCTGGCGGTGCGAAATGTCGCATATTATTTTGTTAAGGCTGAGGAGTTCTGGCTCACATATAACTGGCTCGATTCGGCGCTGACATATTATTCAATTGTAATCGATTCGTTCCCGGAAAGTAGATGGGTTCCCAAGGCAATGGCGGCAAAGGCTGAAATTTTATCCCGACTGGGAAGAATAGATGAGGCGAAGGAAGAATATACATTGATAACGCAGAACTATGCGGGAACCTCTTATGATTCGCTTGCCCGAATTCGTCTCGGTGAAGCATACACACCATCCACAAAGCCAGAACCCGAGCCTGAAGAAACGACCACTGTTGCATCTGCCGGGAAAGATGAAAGTAAAAATGCGCCAAAGGATACGACTCATTATACATACGACAATCTTCCCAATGCACCAAGACCAAAAAAGCCAAGGGTCATCACACTCTTTTACCCCGAGCAGGAATGGTCTTCCCGTTATCAGGGGCGGGTTATACGGCTGAAAATAAAAATTGACCCCTTCGGCAAGGTCGTTGACCAGGAATTGATTATGTCCAGTGGAAATGTTGTCATAGACCAAGCTGCTCTGGAAGCGGCAAAGCATATCGAATTTGACCCGATGGATATTGACATAAGACTTTTCAATACCTGGTTTCTCCTAAAAATTCCTGTGAATAAGCCCGCTCGGGAACCATTCTGGGAAAGACCAGATTTTTAAACAGACAGGTTTGTTTTAGACTGAATCAACGAATCGAGTTTTAAAAATTTTGGTTTTGTATAAAGATTTTGGAAAAACTTTTCACAGAAACAACTTGACATTTTTTAAAAACTTTCTTTTTTATTTAAATTAAATTGTTGTAGTGATTGTTCAGTGATAGGAAGGCCTGTAGCTCAATTGGTAGAGCACCGGTCTCCAAAACCGGGGGCTGGGGGTTCGATTCCCTCCGGGCCTGATATTATTATGCTTAAAAGGAGAAACCGTGAAAAAGATAAAACAGTTTATGAAGGAATCCTGGCTTGAATTTAAGAAGGTCAGATGGCCCTCCAAAAGTGAATTGTGGGGTCTGACGCTGGCTGTTATCACGGCGTCCATTTTGCTGTCGATATTTGTTGGATTTATAGATTCGATTTTTTATAGGTTAGTTCACATTATGCTTCCTTGATTGTTCGGTTCGAATGTAAGGAAGCCATTTGAGTGTAAATTTCACCATCGATTGGAATTTTACTATGACAGAGAAAGATGAAAATATGGATTTGCAGCAGGCTGAACCTGAGAAACCCGACATTTCCGATGAAAGTGAGAATATAAAACCGCGTTCGGAAATTAACCCGAATGCGAGGTGGTATGTTTTGCACACTCTTTCGGGACAGGAATTGAATGTGAAGCAATACATTGAGAACTCGGTTCGTGAAAAGGGACTTGAAAATCTAATTTTAAGGGTTTTCATCCCCACGGAAGATGTGGTAGAAATGCGGCACGGCAAGAAGCGGACTGTTCAGAAAAAGTTTTTCCCTGGATACATTCTCGTTTTGATGGAAGTGACAAAAATTACAAAGGCGTTTATAAAAAATGTTCCTGGTGTTATGGGGTTTATCACAGCAGGAGATACACCGGTTCCCCTGTCAGATGAGGAACTCGAATCCATAGTTCAGCGCACCAAAAAGGAAAAAGCTGTGCAGAAGATGGATATTCCATTTTCCGAAGGCGACCCTGTGAAAGTTATCGATGGTCCTTTTAAGGATTTTACCGGTGTTGTGAGTGAAGTGAACAGGGAACGGGGCAAAGTTAGAGTTATGGTTTCGATTTTCGGCAGGCTCACTCCTGTGGATGTCGATTTTATGCAACTTAAAGAGGACAAAAAATAATCGAGGTGAGATATGGCAAAGAAGGTAGTTGGCAAGGTAAAATTGCAAATTCCTGCGGGAAAGGCAACGCCGGCACCTCCTGTTGGTCCTGCTCTCGGACAGGCTGGCATAAATATAGCTGAGTTCTGCAAGCAGTTTAACGCAAGGACAGCGAAGGCTGGCGATTTTATCATTCCCGTGGTGATTACGGTCTATGCTGATAGGTCTTTTTCGTTCATAACAAAAACGCCGCCTGCATCTGATTTGCTGCGAAAGGCGGCGGGCATTGATAAGGGCTCCGGTGAACCCAATAAGAATAAGGTTGGAAAAGTCCCGCGGGCTAAAATCAGGGAAATTGCCGAACAGAAGATGAAAGACCTGAACGCAAACGACATCGAAGCGGCGATGAAAATCATCGAAGGAACTGCCCGTTCTATGGGACTTGAAGTGCAGGGATAGATTTTAGCCGATGGAAAAGTTCTGGTGATTATGAACTTGAAAATTTATAAAAGAAATTATATCCGGTGACCACGCCGCGGCGAAAATCGTCGAAAGGTGGGAGATTTTTAAAAAAATCGAAGCAGGAGGTTTGTCAGGATGGCTAAGAGAGGAAAGAAATATCGCAAGGCTGCCGAGGCGATTGAGAAACTGAAACCGTATCCTCTGTCGGAAGCGCTCGACATTGTCAAGAAAAATGCCTTTGCGAATTTTGACGAGTCTGTGGAGCTTGCCGTCAGGCTCAATGTTGACCCGCGGCACGCAGACCAGATGGTGCGTGGAACGGTGGTTCTTCCTCACGGAACGGGAAAAACTTTGCGGGTTCTTGTGTTTGCAAAAGGCGATGCCGAAAAAGAGGCAAAGGAAGCCGGTGCAGATTTCGTCGGTGCGGAGGATATGGTTGAGAAAATTCAGGGCGGATGGCTCGATTTCGACCTCGCAATCGCGACGCCCGATATGATGGGACAGGTCGGTAGATTGGGTAAAATACTTGGTCCGCGGGGACTTATGCCAAATCCAAAAGTTGGAACGGTTACGAAGGATGTGGCAAAGGCGGTCAAAGAGGCTAAATTGGGAAAAATCCAATTCCGCGTGGACAAGGCGGGGAATATTCATTCCGCGATTGGCAAGGTATCCTTCGATGTGGAAAAGCTTGAAGAAAATGCAAGAGCATTGATAGAAGCATTGGTTCGGCTGAGACCCGCATCGGTGAAAGGGCAGTATATTAAGAACATCACCGCATCTTCAACTATGGGTCCCGGCGTCAAAATTGATTTGAATGATGTTGTAGCAAAATAATGGCGAAAAATTTTGGAGGAATAGAATATGTTTAGAAAACAGAAGGAAACAGTTCTTGAAAATCTCGTCGAGGAAATCCGCGGCAATAATGTTCTATACCTCGTCGATTATCAGGGTTTGAATGTGGAGAAGATGACCGAGCTTCGCCGCAAGTTGCGCGAAAACGACGCAAAGATGAGGGTGGTCAAAAATACTATTTTGAAACTTGCTCAGCAAAATGTCGGCAGAAGCGCCATAACTGAGGATTTATTTAAAGGCTCGTCTGCGGTAATTTTGACGAAGGACGACCCGGTATCGCCTGCGAAGGTCATCAAGGAATTTTTAGAAGATAATGAAAAACCGCAGATTAAGGCAATCGTCATCGACGATGTCCTGTATGGTGCGGAAAAGTATAAGGAATTTGCATCTCTGCCAGGTGTGCAGGAACTGCGCGCAAAAATTGTCGGCGCTTTGAACAGCCCGATTGCGGGATTGGTATTCGTTCTGTCGGGTTTGCTGCGAGGATTTGTCTCTCAACTCGACCAGCTCGCCAAAAGGGACGAACAGGCATCGTAATTTTTCGGGAATTTTACGAGAAAAACCCCCTGTCTGGCGGGGGGTTTTTTGTTATATGAATAGCATAATTTCGCTAATGTTTCTGTTTTTGTGAAAGAATTTCAGCAATCTGGATTGCGTTTGTTGCGGCGCCCTTGCGGATGTTGTCCCCCATAATCCACAGATGGATGACATCTTTGCGCACAGAATCCATACGCAGACGCGATACGAAGATTTCCCGCCGTCCGCTGACATCCACAGGAGTTAATGTTTTTTCGCTGATAATCAGGTTTTCAAAATTTTTCAGTGCGGCCTCAATTTCGGAAAAATTTACATTTTTAAAAAATTCGATTGAAACCGCTTCGCTGTGAACATTCAACACTGGCACTCGCACAGCCGTGGCGGAAATGTATAGTTCGGGCATTTGCAGTATTTTTTTCGTCTCAAACTGCAATTTATCTTCTTCTGTAAAGCAGCCATTTCCAGTTTCCGTGCCTATTTGAGGGATAACATTACTGAACATCGCAGGCGGAGAGAAATTTTTGTATGGGTGTTCGCTAAGGATTTCGATGAGGTCTTTGTTCTCGAGCCAATCCCACATATCTTCCCATTCTTCGATGAACTTTGCAACAGCGTTTTTCCCCGCGCCTGAAATTGCCTGATATGTCGATACCCAGACCGATTTTATCCCGAATTTTTTCAGCGGTGCAAGAGCCATCACAAGTTGTATTGTCGAGCAATTTGGCGAAGCAATTATTTTTGCATCGCCGATTTCGTTGCCGTTTACTTCGGGAACTACGAGCGGAACTTTTTCATCCCTTCTGAATGCGTTTGATTTATCGATGACAGTTGCGCCCCGCTGGACGAAGATTGGCGCAAATTTCTTAGAAAGCGCATCTTCTACGGCGAAAAATGCGATATCGACTGGCGGGATGTTTCCGCTATCGAGTGGTATTATTTCCACTTCTTCGCCGCTAAATTCGACAGAACTGCCAGCCGATCTGTGCGATGCCATCGGGACAATTTTTTCAATCTCTATATCGAAATCGCCCGATGCGAGTTCTTCGAGTATAATTGTTCCAACCAAGCCTGTTGCTCCAACGATTGCTATTCGCATAATAAGAATGTCTGTGTTCTATATGGTTTTTGGTTCTAAATTATATGTTTTATTTTGCCACACAATAGATAATTTTTTATATATCATATTTGACCTTTCCGATTTGTCGTTTCATTTCCACGACTGAAGTCGTGGGTTGCGACC
>JAGHAI010000169.1 GCA_021161555.1 bacterium | reverse complement strand
CTATTATATCTAACTTACCTCCATTTCAAACAATCCGGGTTTTTTCAAATTATGAGTAAATTCTGCTATTCGTTTATTTGCAAGTTGCACATATTCTTCATTTGTTTCATATCCAACAAAATGTCTCCCAGTTTTTATGGCAGCGATGGCAGTCTGCCCACTTCCGATGAACGGGTCGAGAACAACTTCACCAGAATATGTATATAACTGAATACAGCGGTAAGGAAGTTCTATCGGAAAGGGAGCAGGATGACCAATTTTTTTAGCGCTAACAGCAGAAAAATGCCACACACTTTTTGTGTATTCCAGAAATTCATCTCGTGTTATTGTACTTTCCCTATTTTTGGGGTTATCTCGTGAAAAAGTGTCCTTACAGAAGACGAGTATGTATTCATGAATATCTCGCAAAATAGCATTTTTAGGCGAAAGCCAGGTCCCCCAGGCGGTTGACGGACTGGCACTTGTGCCTTTATCCCATATCAATTCACCCCGCATCAGAAAACCTAAATCGAGCATATCTTCGATAATAAATGAAGCAAGCGGAATGTAAGGCTTTCTGCCGAGATTCGCGACATTTATACATACGCGACCTCCCGGAACAAGCACTCTGTATGTTTCCTTCCACACTTTCTTCAAAAAATAAAGATACTCCTCAAGAGTTAAATTACTGTCATAATCCTTTCCGACATTGTAAGGCGGAGAGGTTATCATAATGTGAACGCTACTATCGGGGAGTTCTCTCATATTTTCACTTGATGAACAAATTATCGTATCGATAACATTTTCTGGCATTTCATTTTCAATGTATGGAACTTTTTTCCCTCTTATCTGCCCCTCATACAATCTACTCGAATAAAAATCTGATGAATCGTGCCCAATTCTACCTGGTGAACCGAAAGAACTTGTCTTCGTCCCCCCATTTTTCCGCTCTTGTGCCATCTAATCCTCCCGCCAATAGTCAAGCCAGCGTCTATATGGTCCATAATCTATTGATTGCCTTATCTCTATCACCTTAGTCAACTATAGGGCAATCTATTTTTTATCCGATTTACCGTTTCTCATCGCTAAATATTTCTTCAAGTATATCAACCATTTGACTCATATTTTGATTTTAGAACTGCACCGTCAGAGAAAACCGCATAATATCCGAAAGTGGAAGATATTGCCCCTGATTTTCGGGGTCCGAAATTCGCGGGATGTAGGCGAAGTCAAAGAGCATACTTCCATAATGCAGCCCCACGCCGAATGTGTAATAATTTGTCGCTATGTAATCGTCGGGGTCATAGACATAATCCTCCTTTGAGACCTTGTCCACCGCATCCTTTTTAGGATAATAATCGTAGTCTATGATATATCCGCCCCGCAGAGAGAAGAAATTTGAATATGAATACTCAAGTCCAATCCGCTTAACAGCATATCTCCATTCGAGCGCCCAGGGATTTTCGGGCTGCTTGAACTTTATTATTTCCTTATCCACATCTGCCGCTACAAGCAGTTTTTGATAATCTGTATTTAAAATTCTATATGCCGCGCCAACTTTAAGATTTCTTGGCAGAGGGTCTGCCTGAGCAGCATCGATGTAATGAATATCAGGACCAAGATGCTGAACACAGGCGCCAAATGAAAGCCCAGGAAATGGTCCGTCATACAGAATTCCTGCATCTACGGCGAAGGAATTTCCTGTGCCGCTTTTCTTTTCGTGACCGACATATACCTGCGGCGCAAGAGCGCTGTATATAAATTTCACATTCAATCCTGCATACAGGTTGGGGACAACTCTCGCCCCGTAGGAAGCAGTTATCGCTGTTTCATAGGAATAAAATCCTCCGAGAACTTCTCCTGCTTCGTTTACCTGGTCGCTTTTGCCAAGAGAAATATATGTCACTGCGCCACCAATAGTACCCCAGTTCTCAAGATAATATACTCCGCTGAGATACTCGTAATAAATATCCGATGCAAGTTCAGGAAGCCATTGAACATGCATTAGAGAAATACCGGGTTTGCCCTGAGAATATACTTTTAGTTTCCCTTCCATACCGAATAAAAATTCCCCTCCCATAGATTTCAGGTAATAGACAATCTTCTTGCTCAAACCACCTGCCATCTGATACCTGAACTGATGAAGATTTGGATAGTATCTGAGCAAACCGTATTCCGATGCTATAAGCACATCATTTTTCATAAATCCCTTTCCGATATCGAAGGCATTTCCACTGGCGGGATTTGCTGGATATTCCACAACTTCGCCCTTATCGAATTTCGTATTGTTGATAAATCCAAATCCACGAATTTTTTCCACGAGCATCTTTTTTGTGGCGTCCGACTGGTCTGCCCATTTAGAATTAACCCAGTCCTCGAGAGTGGTCGGCTCTTCAATTGTCTCCGCCTTCCATCCGAACACCTTCCACCTTTTGCCATCAAAACGAACAAGCCCGAGTTTGCTCCCAAACCACACATTATCAAACTTATCCACATATATCGATGTGATGTCATCCGGGAACAAAATATTATATGGAACGGTTATATTCTCCGGCGGTTTATCTTTGTTAAGCGCATCGTTCTGCGTTCTCAAAGTCTCTATGAGCAGTCTTTTCCTCTGAGTTCCTTTTGTGCCAAAGAGTTCTTCCACGACATCGTCCCAGGTTATTTCCTCAATGGATTCATCGACATTCGATGTATCGGTGTTCGAAGATAAATTTTTCTTCCTATCATAAATGGAATAAGAATATTCAGTTTTCCAGGAAGCACCGTTATAATGAGCAGGACCTCGCGCAGTGGCAATCCACACATCCCGATGATTTTTGGTGAAAATTGCCGTAATTTTCGACGACGGAAGCCCATTCGCGGATGTATAACTGCTCCACTGCGTTCCCCTTCTTATGAAAATTCCACCGTCAGTTCCCACCCACAGATTTTCATTATCATCCACTGCAAGAACTGTTATCGGTTTATTGGCAGGAGAACCTTTTGTATTTTCCCTTCTCCAGATACCGCGAGAATACCTGTAAAGTCCGTGTCGAGTTCCTATCCACAGAGACTTGCCCGCTCCAACGAGAGCGGTAATGCTGTCCGGAACAAAATAAATAAAGGGAATTTCTATTTCCTTTTCCGCCGGAACAATCGTATCGGTGAGATTATTGAAGTCCATAGTCTTTTTAGCAAGGACATTGCTGACATAATTTGAATCGTATGTTTCGAGGTCGGCAAACTCATAAAGAATCGAATGTATGCTCTGTCCTTCCGGGTCGGTTACTGTATATTTTTCGGAAAAATGCCATTTATCTCGCCGCAGCATCCACAGTGAACTTTTTCCAGCAGCCCATATATCGTATTTTCGGAAATCGACATCGGCGCGGGCAGTTTTCACAGCGGCAAAATATTTTGCCTTTTCATCGGGCAGGTCAAAATCATACCACCTGCTCGAAAGCGGATATCTTCCCAGACCAGCAGGATTCCAATATGTGGCAGTGGGGTCGTCTGCGATAGCAACGAATGCTTCGCCCATCCCGGCGGCGCGCGCACCAGGACCTATTGTAAGAAACAAAACAGCACCCCTCGCCCTATCCCCCCACGATGTATGCAGCATTATAAACAGAGAGAGGATTGTTATCCACCTGAACCACCGCATTATAAAACCTCCTGAACTTTTTTACCTGAATTTATATGTCTATGTGCTTTTCCGCTAATTTTTTTAAAATATATTTTTAATCAAATTTAGCAACATATTTCT
>JAGHAI010000201.1 GCA_021161555.1 bacterium | reverse complement strand
TTAAAGGGGAGACTGCGCAGCCTTTCAGAAATGTAGTAGCATTTTCTGTGCCAAAATTATAACTGTAATATTATCAACAAATTACGAATTGAGGGCAGAAAAAGCGCCCACAATTGTTATAATAGTATCACACTAATATTTGGAAATATAGATTAGAAAATGTCGGATATCTGTGAGTTTTATAATATTATGGCGTAGTTATACTTGAATAACAATTGTATTGATATGTTATGAAATTATTACTTCGAGAATCTGCGTTCAAATTCCTCAATAAATGTATTGTAAATTCCCTCGTTATGAAGGATAACTCTCACTTCCTGAAGATTTTTACCCTCAAGCAGCACATTGATTATCTGTTCCACCATCGACTGTGCCGCCTGCCTTGCGGGGAATTTTCCTACTCCCGTTCCAAAGGCTGGCATAGCGATGCTTTTCAATCCGAGTTCGTCTGCTTTATTCAGTAAATTTCGCGTTCCTGTTTTTATCGATTCTTCTGTGGGCTTCAAATCCTGTCCCATAATGACGGTGTGCAATATGTGTTTTGCCGATAATTCTCCTGCGCCTGTTATAACAATTTCGCCATTTTTGGCTGGTCCCTGCTTCATCGCTTCCGATTCTATGTCTTCTCCGCCTTTTCGTTTAATTGCATCTGCGACGCCTCCGCCCATCCAGAGTCTGTCATTGGAAGCGATGGCAATGGCATCAACATTCTGTTCCGAAATGTCGCCCTGTTCGATGATAACCTTTGTCTTTCCAATATGTATCTGCATTTCGTTCTCCTCTGTTGTTGAATCTATTTTTCGTTTACTGAAATAATTTTTGCCCTTACAATCCAGGCATCGGGATATCCAATGCGCTTCACCTTTTCCAGAAGTTCTTCGGCTTCTTCACTTGTGGCACAATTGCCAATTCTCACTTTGTAATATGGCGGGTCGAATTCAACGGTGACTTTCTCGTCAAGTTTATTCTGCGCGGTTTCAGCAACATTTTGTGCGTCTTCCTGCTGAAGAGATATGTATATCTGGATTTTGTAGCCCCATCCTTCCCGGTTGGCGTTTTCGACATCTCTGGAAGATGACAGAAAGGAATTTGAGAATTCGGTTTTGTCTTCCCTGGGTTTTTCAGGTGGATTATCCTTTGCCGATACGACATCTGGCGGAACTTCCTTCGCGCCGATAGGCATTGTGTAATGAAAGTCGTTTACTGGATTTGCGGCACGCTGTCCCATAGTCACGCATCCAGAGAATATGATGGAAATTAAATATACTTTCCCCACGATGATAAATGTTATCCTGCCAATTTTCTGCATAGTTCAACGACCGGTTTGACCAAGCCGCACAAACCCGCACAAACCAACCATCATTTGACGAACGAGATAAACTTATTGTTTAAAATTCCGCACATATTCGATTCCCTTTTCAATTGCTTGCGTATTCATCGGGATGAACTTTTTATGTTTCACCACGGTGTTAAGGGAATCCAGCACGATATCCTTTTGCAGAATTTTTGTTTTTTCGAGGATTGCCCCAACAATTACCATATTTGCCACCCGAAGTGAACCAATCTCGTCCGCCATTTCTGTGGCGGGAATTGGCAGAATATCAATATCGCTTCGCTGTGGTTTTGTATCAATCATAGAGGTATTATATATCAGCAGTCCGCCGGGGACAAGGCTCTTTTCAAATCTTTCGAGAGACGGTTGGTTCATAGTGATGAGTATGTTCGGTTCGCTCACCACAGGGGAACCGATTGGCGTTTCTGATATTTTTACATGACAGTTTGCGGTTCCGCCTCGCATTTCAGGACCGTATGACGGTATCCAGGTGGAGTTCCATCCGTGGCGCATACCTGCTTCTGCGAGTGTCTGTCCGAGCAGTAGAATTCCCTGTCCGCCAAAACCTGCTATTAGCACTCGCGGATTGCGGAAATTTTCCGGAACTTCGTTCATATCTCCTTCAACTTCCATCGCCGTTCCAGTTAATCCGAGTATTTCGTGATATTTTTCGACAGGAACTTTCTCAAGATGTCTTGCCCAGGAACCCACTTCGCGTTCATTCGAAACATCTTTATAAACTCCCGGTGGAAATGTCTTCGTCATAACCTCATCCACCCATTTTTTTGCATCAACAGGTGTCATTCGCCATCCGCTCGGACAGGCAGATAGAACCTCAACGAGGGAAAACCCTTTTCCATCGATTTGCGTCTGAATTGCCTTGCGAACTGCTTTCCTCGCTTTCATAAGATTTTTGCCATCGGTCAATGCCACTCGCTCAATGTATGCAGGTGCTTCGAGAGTTGAAAGAAGTTCGGATACCTTCATAGGATAGCCTTCCCATTCTGCTTTTCTCCCGTATGGTGATGTCATAGTTTTCTGCCCGATTAGAGTGGTTGGCGCCATCTGTCCGCCTGTCATCCCGTAGATTGCATTGTTCACGAAGAATACGGTGATGTTTTCCCCACGATTTGCAGCCTGCAAAATGTTGTTTCCACCGATTGCGGCAAGGTCTCCATCGCCCTGATAGGAGATGACAATCGCATCGGGGTGAGTTCTCTTAATTCCAGTGGCAACGGCAGGAGCGCGGCCGTGCGCAACCTGAAAGTTGCCCGTATCAAAATAATAATACACGAAAACAGAGCATCCCACAGGTGATATCATTATAGTGCGGTCTCTTATCCCAAAATCGTCTATTGCTTCCGCTATAAGTTTGTGCAGAACCCCGTGTCCACAGCCAGGACAGTAGTGTGTGTCCTCCTGATAGCGGTCAGGTTTGCGAAAGAACCTGTCGTAAAAGGACGACGGTTTTTGAAGGACATCTTTTACCTGTGCCATTTTTATGAAACCTCCTGATTTTTCCAATTTTTAAAATATTTATTTACCAGCATTTTCAAATTGCTCAACAAGTTCTGCAACAGTGGGAACTACTCCACCCATTCTGCTGTAGAATTTGACAGGTTTTCTGCCTTCAACGGCAAGGCGCACATCATCGACCATCTGTCCATTTGACATTTCAGAGACCACAAAAGCTTTGATGGCACCTTTTTCTGCCAGTTTCCTTATTTTTACCTTCGGGAATGGGAATAATGTAATCGGTCTTAACATCCCGACTTTTATTCCTTTCTCTCGCGCCTGGTCAACTGCGCTATACATAACACGGGAAACAGTGCCGAATGATATGCCGATAATTTCTGCGTCCTCAAGTTTGTATTCTTCAAAGCGAACCTCTTCCCGCTCCATTCGTGCATATTTTTCCTGAAGATGCTTGTTGTGTTCTTCCATTTCGTTAGGGTCGAGATAGATTGAGTTGATTAGATTTTTTCGCGTTTCGGCTGTTCCCATTGCCGCCCAGGATGTTTTATCCACATTTATGGGTTTTGGCTCGGGGAATTCAACAGGTTCCATCATCTGTCCATTGAATCCATCAGTCAGCACGAATACCGGATTTCTATATTTGTCGGCGAGTTCAAATGCGAGCATAGTGAAATCGCACATTTCCTGGGCAGAGTTGGGCGCAAGCACGATAACTTTATAATTTCCGTGTCCGCCGCCTTTTACCACCTGATTGTAATCAGCCTGAGAAGGCGCGATGTTTCCCAATCCAGGACCGCCGCGCATAATGTCAACTATTACAATTGGCAATTCTGAGCCTGCAGCGTAGGAAATTCCTTCGAGTTTGAGGGAAATCCCAGGTCCCGATGATGCCGTCATCACCCGGACGCCGGAACCTGCTGCACCATAGCACATCTGGATTGAAGCAATTTCCGATTCCGCCTGCAGGAAGACTTTTCCAGCGAGGGGAAAATATTTTGCCGCAGCGTGCGCAATTTCGGATGCAGGGGTAATCGGATAGCCAAAATATGCCTCGCATCCTGCGAGAAGTGCGCCCTTAATTACCGCTTCGTTCCCTTTAATTAATTCCTTTGCCATATTTCACCTCTTCTTTGTTTAATTCAATTTTAATCTTTTCGATAAACAACGATAGCATCGGGTTCGGGACAGGCATAAAAACAAAGACTGCATCCTGTGCAGCCCTCACCTTTATATACCGCGGGATGATAACCTAAATTGTTAATTTCCTTCGATACTTCAATTACATTGACGGGACAGATATCAATGCAGAGACCACAGCCTTTGCAGTGGTCCTTGTGAACTTCCATTCGTGCCATCGAAAAAACCTCCTGATATTATAATGTGATGTTTGACATAGAAAAATATTTGTTTATAAATTCAAAAAAATTGAAAAGAAATATAAAATCGTATTTTTTTGTGTCAAGTGTAAGCCCGAAATTTTTAAATATTTTGTGAAATATTTTACAATAAGTTTTATCTTTCAGAAAAAGAATGATAAAAAAATAGTGCCGATTATGAGGACAAATCTTGCACCTGTATTTCTAATCTTGCTGTCAATCTCTCTATCGTCTGGTTCGACATATTATGTGTCGCCTGTGGGAGATGACGATTGGGAAGGTTCGTATGAACATCCCTGGGCAACGCCTGGATATGGTTCGAAGAACATTTCTGGCGGGGATACTCTGATTATCCTTTCGGGTGAATATGTTATGGAAACATTTTACGATGATATGATAACGCCGCCTTCGGGAAGTTTCGGTGCGCCAACTGTTGTTATAGGACAGGGGACGACGAAACCGAGAATGCTGGGAAGAGGTTCGCTTTTTGCCTGCGTGCAGATAGATGGCAGTGATGGATGTTTCATAGAGATAAAAAATCTGGAATTGACGAGTTTTATCGATACGCCATATACCGGCGGTTGTCGTGAAGGGATAAATGCCTATTCTGACAGTGGGTATGCCGTTCACGATTTAAAATTTGAGGACATAACAATTCAACGGGTTGAGGAAATGGGGATGGACATCGGCGGCGATGCAGAAAATGTTTTGATAAAGAGATGTGATATTTTCAGGACAGGTTATACCTGCATCGGCGGTCCAGGCGCTTATGGCGATGGCTGGGTAAATGTAGTTATCGACAGTTGCTATCTCGGCTATGCGGGACATTTCTATCACGGCGTTGACACCGTTGCCTGGGTCTGGGATAGACCGGATGGCGTCGGTTTTGAAGAATCGGAAGGACCGGTTGAAATACGATATACAATTTCCGAGCATCAGATGGGCGACGGGCTGGACTCAAAGTCAAAGCGGACATACATTCATCATTGTATTGTGGCAAACAATTACGCCGATGGTGTAAAGTTGTGGGGCGACAGCAGTTTTGTGGAAAATACTCTCGTCTATGGCACGGGTGGGGCATATACTGATACCACACCCTGGTGCCTTTTTGTGATAGATACCGATGACCCCGATGCGTATTTCGAAATTACGAACTGCACCTTCTGGGATTCTCCGCTTCGTCCGCCTCACTATGCAGCGACGATTCAATACGATTTTTTCACAAATCCGATAACCCTCGTGATGAAAAACTGCATCTTTCAGGCGCAAAAGCAGATTTTGTGTCAGCCCGTTGTAAATTTTCAGGCGAGCAACAATCTCTTTTTCATAAACGATACATTGCAAATTACTGCAAATGGAACGGAATATTACATTGCGGATATAAGTGCGCTTGGGACGGACAATATTTATGGAAATCCGCACTTCGTTGACCCGCAGTGGGGAACAGAGGGCGATTTTCATCTCGAGGAAAGTTCACCTGCGATAGATGGTGGAGTTTCCGTCGCCGGTTTGACCGATGACCTCGATTTTTACCCACGACCCTATGCTGGCGTTTTCGACATCGGATGCTACGAGTGGCACGAGACGACGGTAATTTTTGAAAAAAGCGAAGCAACTGACGACGCGGAATTATTCGTATATTACGACGAAATTTCATCGAACATAGTTCTGCATACCAATGAGAGCGGAAAATTTGAAATTTTCGACATTAAGGGGCGATTGTGTGTTGAAGGCGATGTTGTTTTTTCAAAGGCGAGAGTGAATTTTTCTTCGATGTCGTCGGGTGTCTATTTTGTAAGGTTCGTTTTGCCTGACAATACCGCTGTCTTGAAAAAAGTTGCCGTTTTGAAGTGAATGAAAAATTTTTTTCCTCTATAAAAGACTTAATCAACATCGCCGCATAAAAATTTTTCATTGCTAATTGTGAATTGTGAATTATGAATTGTGAATTGCTAATTGATGAAAATATCCCAAGTCGTGGGTCGCGACACCAAACGAGCGATAAAAATCCATCGCTAAAACCACCAAATTATATTCTATTTTAAATACACAATCCTCTTAGTGCAGACGACTGATTTGTTCTGTTGCGGGATTGTGGCGCGAACGAGATATATCCCCGATGGAATTGATTCGTCGGGTTGCCAGATGAATGACCCCCTCATCCTAAATCCTTCTCTCGAGGGAGAAGGACTTTGCCCCTCGCTCCCAGCCCCGACCAACGCGTCATCCCTTTCTCCTTGGGGAGAAAGGGACCGAGGGATAGAGGGGGCATATACGACATTTCCCCGCAAATCGTATATCGCAATTTCCGCTCCCGCAGGCGCGGAGATGGACACTGCGGAATTGAACGGATTCGGAAACACTATAATAGAGATA
>JAGHAI010000156.1 GCA_021161555.1 bacterium | reverse complement strand
AGCCCGCTGTGCTTCTTCCGCAATGATGTCCTTTATCTGTTTCTTCGTGCCGACGAACAAAATTGACCTGCCCTGCGCGGAATATGTGCGCATAACTTCGTAGGCGTTTTTGAGATGTTTAATCGTTTTGCGCAGGTCTATGATGTGAATTTTCCCTCGCACACCGAAGATATAGGGCTTCATCTTCGGGTTCCAGCGGCTCTTCTGATGCCCAAAATGAACACCAGCTTCGAGCAGCTGCTCCAACTTAACATCGAGCATAAACATCCTCCTGATGTAGGGTTAAAACCTCCGCTGTTCCTTTTCTGTGTCTCCGCTTCAAAATCCGCCAATTCAATCGGCAGGATTTTGAAGACCCCCGACACAGAACAGCGTGAGTATTCTATCAAAAAAGTTATAATTCGCGCTCAATCTGATAATACCAGAGCTCTTCTACTGCATCACACAGGGACAAATGTCTGCGACATCCATAAAATCGACATTCAATTTTTATCGTTTGGAGAACTGAAATCTCTTCCTTGCTTTTGGATGTCCGTACTTCTTTCGTTCAACCATTCTGGGGTCGCGTGTGATAAATCCACCCTTTTTCAACATAGGCTTCAATTCCGGGTTAACTTTTACCAGCGCTCTTGCGATGCCGTGCCTTATCGCACCTGCCTGACCCGAAATTCCACCGCCGATAACTTTTACCTTGATGTCGAATTTCCCTTCCATATCTGTTGCCCGCAGCGGTTCTATCATATGAATGACGAGGTCTTCACGGCAGAAATACTTCGTCGGTTTTCGTCCATTTATTGTAATTCTTCCGCTGCCTTCGGGGAAAATCCACACTTTTGCAGTGGATTCCTTCCTGCGACCCGTTGCGTAATATCCTTCTCTTCCCATAATCTTCCTCAATGCTTTTATTTTATATTTCTATTTTTTCAGGTTTTTGTGCCTGATGGGGATGGCTTTCTCCCGGATAAATTTTTAATTTTTTCAGCAGTTTCCGACCAAGTCTGTTGTGCGGCAACATCCCCCATACGGCGTGGCGAATCACCTTTTCGGGATTTTGCGCAAGCAAATCTCGATATGGCCTTCGGCGCAGTCCACCTGGATAGCCCGTGAACCACCGAAATTCTTTGTTGTCGAGCTTTTTCCCCGTCAATCTCACTGCGCTCGCATTGACGACGACCACAAAGTCCCCAACATCGAGATGCGGTGTAAAGGAAACCTTGCGCTTTCCCCGCAATATTTGGGCAATTTGCGTTGCCAGTCTGCCGAGAATCTTTCCCCTGGCATCGACGAGATACCACTTCCGCTCGATGGAATCTAACGATGGAACAGGGGTTTTCTGTAATTTCACTTTTCTCATATTATACCTCATATTTTTTATTCACTAATTCACAAGTTAAAAAAAGAATTAACAATAGTTCTTTTGTCAAGAGAAAATTGTTTCATAAGTTCGCAACTAATTTTGTGTAATTGCTAAAACTGGCATAGTTGTTAGTTTTTTTGACAATGTTTTTTTATCTGAAACATCCCTGTGTTTTGTTTTTCTGTGCCAGAGAGTTTAATTTGCATCACCTCCCGAATTGCATAAAATAAATTATACTACTTATTAAATATTATTGACAGCAAAAAATAGGCGTTTATTTTTATTGTAAAATGTTTTTAATTTTCATTATGAAGGGGGATGTTATGAAATACCTTTCAATATTGGCTTTTCTGACAACTTTGCTGTGTTCGATTTTCGCACAGCCTCACAATCCTGCTGAATATGCGGAATGGAAGAATAGTCTTGTGCCACACACGAAAAGCACGATGATGATTGGACCAATTGAAAATGATTATGTAGCTGTGCAACTTAATGATGAAGGACTCTCCGGCGATTATGGTTCGTTTAATATAGGTACATCAAGCACATATGTATATCCTGATGCAACACTTATTTTTAGCTACCCTGGGACGCCTGGTACTTCTCACACAATTTTTAAAATTGACGGCTCTCACTACAGTCCTCACAGTTTTTTTAGTGGCTGCACAACTCTAATGACAGCAGATATTCCGTTTAATATATATTCCCTGCCAGGAGACTCTTCTTATATAGAAGGTGGATGGATTATTGATGATATAACAATCTATCAAAAATTACAACCTGTATATATTGAAAATGCGCATGGCGATATAACTGGAACAATTTATATAAAATACACCATAATAAACAACGGCACTTCCCCTCATACAGTTGGTGTTTTGCTCGAATTGGATACTATGGTGGGACACAACGACGCAGCACCACTGGCAACTTCCTATGGATATGCAGCCGTTGAACAGGAATTTTTAGCTCCGAGTATTCCGCCATATTATCAGGCTGGAGAAGAAGATTATCCCTGGAACCCAACGGACCTGGTTGCAGCCGGATACCTGGCCGGATGGGACGCAGTTTGCCCTGATAGATTTCTTGTGGGGAGTTGGTCCACATATACAAGTGTTATCTGGGATTACACGCCAAGTTTTGGTCCTTATGGCGACAGCGCCGTTTTGTTGTATTGGTATCCCCGAACCGTTGCACCAGGAGAAACAACTTATGTCGCAACATATTATGGACTTGGCTTACCTGAACGGACTCCTCCCGATGCAATGATTGTTCTCCCCACAGAATATGATACAGTGGCCTGCGATGACCAGTGGATTACCATCGCCGCCTATGACAGCTCTGGAATAGATTCAACAAGTTTCGTTATCACTGTGAACGGCAGCACTTTTACATATCCTGACCACATCACATTTTCGAGGAGCGCTGATACAGCATATTTCACCTGGCAGCCCGACCCGGGGTTCTTCACCGAAGATTGCGAAACCGTATTTGTATCGGTTGATAGTGTTGCAGATGTATGGGGAACGAATATCCTATCACCTCTACAGTGGCACTTCATCGTTGACCAGCTTGGACCCGAAGTCGTCAGCTATTCCCTCGACACAGGAGCGATAGTTTCCAATCTTCAGCAGCCAATCGATATTGGTATAACCGACAACTTTTCCGGAATTTACGATGCTTCAATCGTGGTTCACATATCAACCCGCAGTGGAATTGACCAGGATATTTTCCCTGGCTCGGGCTTAACCTGGGATGGGCTGTCCAGCACACTGCACATTGACCCTGCATCGGCAGGAATTACTTATCAATACAACGATTCCATACACATCGAGGTTGTGCAATGTTTAGACCTTGCGCCGGTTGAATATTGTGGTCCAAATAATATTCAACCGAACGGGTTCTGGTTTTTCATAACCAATCCGCCTGATGCGGAATTCATCGTGCCACCCGAAAGCGTGATTACCGCCTGCCCCGACCAGAAAATTCTCATAGATGTCCGATGTTCCACCGAAATAATCAGCGACAGCATAAGATTGTATGTGAACGGAAATTTATATCGATATGGAGACCCGGAAATGATCTATCCTGCAGGTGGCGGAAATATAATTCAATTCGAGCCTTCCCCTGGCAATGAATTTGGCGATGGTCCTGTAATTGTGAGGTTGCTCCCGTTATATGATATTTACGGAGCGCCTGGGGATACCGTCGATTGGATGTTCTATGTGGATGTCACTCCGCCGGCAATTTCAAATGAAAATCCTCCTGCAGGAAGTGAGGTGCAGGACCTATCGTTTGATATTTCATTCACTCTAAATGACACCGGACCTGACCCGAATGCAATTTCAGGTCTCGATACAAATTCAGTTAGAGTTGTTGTGCTAAACAGTGCTGGGGCAAATGATATTACGGCACATCTGAACCGCTCGGGAAACAACTTTACGGTCAATACCGATTATGCAGGATTGTCATTTATCGACGATGAGATTGTCACCGTTCAGGTCACCTGTGCGGATAGCCCTTATTTTCCGAATGATTCGCTTTATTGCCCGCCAAATCAGATAACACACGAATGGTCTTTCAAAATCGCCGCAACCCCCTGTTCTCGAAGCGTAAATCCAATTACGCCTGACCCACAGGACACATACAACGACGAGACGGAATTCACATTTCCGAACATACGAAGCACTACTATGGAGAAAAAGATATTCATTTACGACAGAACCGACCATCTCGTGAGAACTATCGACGAGCCCACAGATGGGAAATGGATATGGAACGGCAGAGACGACAACGGCAATGTCGTCCCGCAAGGGATTTACATCTATATAATTTCTGTGGATGGCGAAGTGGTTTGCAATGGAACGATTAGCGTTATGAGATAACAAAGGATGCTGAATAACATTTTCTTCGATATTTAAGGAGGCAATATGTTCCGAAGTTTTATTGCAGGTTTAGCGTTTCTCTTGATTTTATCCGCGTCGTTTTCGCAGGTGGATGAGACATCTGCGAGAGCGCTTGGTATGGGGGGAGCATATTCCGCATCATCCCTCGATGGAAACGCCCCGATATGGAACCCAGGCGCTATGGACGCATTCAAAAGAATGGCTCTATCACTGAACTATTCCGCTTTTCACATCGGACTGGAAGATGATTTCCTTCAGGAAGGCGGTTTGGGATATGTGCTGCATCTCGATAGAAAGTTCAGATATGGTTCCGTCGGTATTTCATACACCCAATTTCTATCGGATGTATATTCGCAGGGTGTCCTTACGCTCGGCTATGCAAAGCGTATTTTCGGCGATGCGGATGGTAAGTGTCTTTCTGTCGGCGCCAATTTTGTCCTCTACCGCAACGGATTTAACGACGCCAATTTCCACAATTTCGATGCAAACGACCCGCTTGTGGTGAACAACGGAACTTCATCTATGGCTTTTTCCGCGGACGCTGGAATATATTATCGTCCTATGAAACTTTTCTCCGTTGGTGTCTGCGCCAAAAACTTGATGAGCCCCGATGTATCAATATCGCAGTCCGGGGCAAGCAAAGAGCCGATGAAAATTCGCGGCGGACTCTTTTTCAATCTCGGCGTGGTAAATCCAACGATAGAAGTGGAATACCGAACCGAAGCAGCTAACGATAAAAACCTCGATATGCACATCGGGCTGGAAAAGAATTTTGGCGAAAGTTTTGCAATGCGCGCAGGATACAATCGAAACGATGTGGGACTTGGTTTTGGATACACCCACTGGGGTGAGAAGGTATCGTGGGGAATTGATTACGCCGTTCTCTACCCGCTTATGACGGAGATGGCGAAGGAATATTTCACCACGCACAGAATTGGTTTTAATCTCTATGTTGAACCGCCGCCAGTTCCCGTGGAAGACCTTGCTGTGGTCGAAGGTTCCGTGAACATCGTTCCCGACAGGTTAATACTCGGTCAGGAAGCGACCATTTCCGCACAGGTCGAGAACCGTGGGGAAAAACTTGAGAAAAAAGTCCCCGTTTCGGTCTATTATCAGGATGCCGATGGAAACTGGGTTCTCGCAGTGCCAATAGAAAAGATAACAATCAAACCGGGCGAGATTTTGCCACTCAAATTCAAGTGGATGCCCCCGGCAAAGGGGAATTATACCATATATGTCGCCGTGGATGACAACGGCAAAAAACTGCCGGCGGTGAAGGGTAAAATTGAAGAGGTCGATGAGGACAACAATGTCGGCTTTGCCGATGCTTCGGTGTTCCGCAAACCCGAAGGAATGATTTCCCCTGAAAGCAAAAGCCTTGCGGTGTCAAAATTGTTGTTATATCAGGAAGAAGAACCTATTATCCCTCTGGTTTTCTTCGAAAAAAACTCGTCAACTGTTGATGACAGATTTGACAGAATGCTTTCAATTGTGGCAAATAGATTGAAGAACAATCCTGATGTAAAAATTGACCTTCACGGTTATTATGATAAATCTACGGACGATGTCGCCGACCCGCAAAAACTTGCCACAGACCGCGCCAATGCCGTTAGGAATAAACTGCTATCATTTGGTGCACCTGCCGACAGGGTAAATGTGAGAACCACAGGATACGATATGTCCGAATCGCGTGCAGGACTGCCAGAAGAGCAGGTCATCGCCAGAGATAGAAAGATGATGCAAAATGAAAACCGCAGAGTTGAAATCAATGCCTGGTTCACAGAAGGAAATGAATTTTTAATAAAAGTTCCTTTTTCTGGAACCTCGAAGGAACCTGCAAATACCGAAGACCTCGCTCGATTTATAAGCAGTATGCGCTCATTACTTCAGAGAAATGAAGAGGTGATTATCCTCGTGGAAGGATACGCTATGGAAGGTGATAGAGAAGCAGAAGAACTTTCCTTTAAGCGCGCTGCAAATGTGGCAAAATGGATTAAGGGCAAGCTCGGTCCTGAATTTGCAGAAAGAGTATATGTTCATCAAGCTTATGAAAAATCTGTTCCCGAAAATGAAGTGTGGGTATTTCCAAATCCCGAAGGAGTTGTCTATCGTCCGAAGGAAGCGGACAGGGTTCTGGAAGATTACACCATTGAAGGTAGCGAGGAAAATCTTGTGAAAATCGACGCCGATGTGGATGCTGGCGTGGACAGCTTTGCCGTGAGCATCGTCGATGAAAAGGGCAATACAGTTCGTCTTCTTGCGGCGGGCAAAGGACAGGTTCCAAAGGGAATTTCGTGGGATTGGCGAGATGAAGCAGGAATGCTTCTCGACTTCGACGAAAAATATTTCGCAAAATTGCAGATATGGGACAAGATGGGCGAACAACTCATAACGACTTCCGACACGATGGGAATTCAAATTTCAAAACAGGGTAAACGCATCGAAAGCCTCGTCATCGTGATATTTATGTTCAATCAATCGCAGCCGCAGTCCAAATTCCTGGAATCTCGTATAGAATATGTCGCAAGAAGGCTGATATATCGCGCTCAAAAAGGACAATATAAATTGATTGCCACCGTCGCAGGATATACCGATTCAATCGGTCCTGAATATGCCAATATTGCTCTTTCCAGACAAAGAGCAGAACGAGAATTGGGGAGAGTTAGAAAATATATGAAATATCTGCTCAACCTCGATACAGATGCTCAACTCGACAACTGGCTTAAAGAACACAATGTCGTCTTAAAGGCAAAGGGATATGGGGAAAGAATTCCCTATGTAATCCGCAGATGGAACTCACAGTTGAAGACTGCTGAAACTGTGGAAATCGGGGAGAATGATTTGCCCGAAGGAAGAACAGTCAACAGGCGCGTGCTTCTGGAAATGAGGGCGGAAAAACTACCCGAATCGGAATAGTTTTTCACAAAAAATAGCGCTAAAAAATGCGAAACAAATGGGATGTTTGCTGTACTATGCTGGAAAGATTTGCTCGCTTTGATAATGAATTTTAAAGATAGAAAAGTTCTGGAGGGGAAAAATGTCTTTCTGGGGCTGGATAGTTTTATTATTCGTTTCAGCGGTGCTTTTTGGAGGGCTTGGCTGGTCTGTGGCAATTGCAGTTAGAAAGGAGAGAAAAAACGATAGCGAACAATAGAATAATTATCTTTTACTTTCTGAAAACATACGAGGTATTATTATGGATAGTTATGTCGTCGTTCTCGCTGGTGGGAAAGGGGAACGCTTCTGGCCTGCCAGCAGAGTTAATTTTCCAAAACAGGTGATAAAATTATTTTCCGACCAGACACTTCTCCGCGAAACCATAGAAAGGACGCTGCCGCAAATTCCTCTTTCGAGAACCTTTATAGTCACTGGTGAGGCGCTGGCTTCTCTTTTGAAGGAAACTCATCCCGACATACCCGATGAAAACTACATCATCGAGCCTGCTGGAAAAAACACCGCGCCTGCGATATGTTTCGCCGCAGCGCAAATAGTGGCAAAATATGGCGATGGGATTATGTTCGTTCTGGCATCCGACCATTATATATCGCCACAGAAAACATTTCAGCAGTCCCTTCAGGCTGCGCAAAATGTCGTGCAGACGATGGACAGAATTGTTCTTATGGGCATTCAGCCAACCCGCGCAGAAACGGGATACGGCTATATTGAGGTCGGCGAGAAAATAGCAGAATACGACGGAATTCGATGTATGGATGTTAAATCTTTCAAGGAGAAGCCTTCGCGAATGAAGGCGCAGGAGTTCTATCTATCGGGGGATTTTCTGTGGAACAGCGGGAATTTCATCTTTCGCGCGGGAAAAATTCTGGAGGAGGCGAAAAAATTCCTGCCCGAACTTGCAGAAGGGCTGGAAGAATATATAGAAAAGTTCGGCACACCCGAAGCGGATGAGATTTTGAGAAAAGTGTATGATGAAGCGCCGTCGATAAGCATAGACTATGCAATTATGGAAAAATCCACAGATGTTGCTGTTCTTTGGGGCGCATTTCAGTGGGACGATGTCGGCAGCTGGGGAGCGCTGGAAAGAGTGCTGACAAAAGACAGAAACAACAATGTCACAACTGGTTCAGGACATTTTCTAATGCAGGAATCATACGAAACGACGGTGTATAACGATACGGATGGACTTGTCGCCGTTTTCGGCGTTTCTGACCTCGTGATTGTGGTTACCAAAGACGCCGTGCTGGTGATGAATAAAACCAGAATACCCAATATGCGTGAACTGGTGGAGAAAATTAAGGAAAATCCCGATTGGCAAAAATTTTTATGATAAAATAATTCCCGTAATCACATTTGTTTACTTATACATAGGAAAGATATGTAGGGAAACATTTAACAATGAGAGAAAATCAGATAACACATAAAGAAATTTTAACTCTATTTAATATCAAAAACATAGATTATGAATGGTCATTCAATAAATATAAACCTTCGGATACAGGTAAATGGACTCACAATTATCATCGTTATCCTGCAAAATTTATTCCCCAGTTAGTTGAAAAATTGATAGATGAGTATGTAACAAGTAGAGAAGCTCATATAAATGACCCTTTTTATGGTTGTGGAACTACGATTGTTACCGCAATATCCAGAGGATTTAAAGCCAGCGGTACAGATATCAATAGAATAGCCTACTTAATGACCAAGGTGAAATCAACACCAATAGAGCCAACTTATCTTAATGAGAAAATAAATCAATTTTTACTGACGATAAAATGTTTAGAAAGCAATCAGAAGACACTATTTCATTTGAGAGATGTAGAGCCTTTAATTCCTGAAAAACATATTGAGAGGATTAACTATTGGTTTACTGAGGAGAACAAAATTGAGCTCGGCAAAATATTAAGGATAATTTATGAGGAAGATGACGGAAGAATTAGAGATTTTTTATTGGTTGCCTTTAGCCATATTCTAAAAAATTGTTCTATATGGCTCCAGGGAAGCACAAAACCAACAAGAGATTTGAAAAAGAAACCTGCAAGACCTTATGAAGCTTTGAAAAGACATTTGAAGAAAATGGAAGTAGGGAATAATGTTTTTTATAAGATTGTACCTAAGGAGGTTCGGGATAATCTCAATAAATATCTGAATATTAAAATTGGTGATGCCAGACACCAGCCTGTACCTGATGATAGTGTGGATTTAATTGTAACCTCAAGTCCTTATGTTACCAGTTACGAATATGCAGACTTACATCAATTATCTACCATCTGGCTCGACTTAGCTGATGATTTAACTGATTACAAAAAAGAGTTTATCGGAACTTCCTACAAAAAATATGAGAATAAAAGACTGCGAAGCAGGCTTGCAATGGATATAGTTAATAAGATGACTGATAGAAATCGGAAAATGGCAAAGGAAATTGAGGCGTTTTTTATTGATATGGAGGGAGTGTTTGATGAGAGTTATAGAATTTTGAAACATGGTGGTAGATGCTGTTATGTTATTGGTAATACTAGGTTAAAGGGTGTTGATGTATTAAATGCCGAGGTCTTTGCAGAAAGTTTACAGTATTCAGGTTTTAAACTCGACAAAATTATAAAAAGAGAGATTCCTTCAAAGATACTTCCACAAAAAAGAGATGAAAAAACAGGCAGATTTGCAAGTAATGATAATGCAAATTCAGAAGCGTATCCTGTTGAATATATCGTAATCGGTCTAAAGGAGTGATAAAATGGACTTTGAAGATTTGAGAAAACTGTATCTCAAAAAAAGAGTGCAATTTGGAGCTGAAGCATACAAACATATCTCAGAGTTGTTGAAGGAGGCAAAGGAACTTCATAAAGAGGATTGGTTAAAACATCCGACACCAAATGGGGAGCATGAGCAAAGTT
>JAGHAI010000023.1 GCA_021161555.1 bacterium | reverse complement strand
CTGATAAGGACAAATTTTTTCAATTTTGTCGAATATCTTAAAAGGGCATCGAGCCAGATTTTCACCGCTTCCCCGTTGATTTTATAAAAGTCCTCTTTTCTGCGGGCTTTCGTCAAACCGGCGATGTGAATGAAATAATCAATGTCGGAAAGTTTTTCCGCAATTTTAAACGGTTCTAAAAGCGGACATTTGTGAACAGAAATTTCGGCGGGAAGATGGTCCAGCCTGCTCGTTTCCCTCGCAATAATTTCGACTTTGTAGTTTTTCCTAAAAAGGGCAGAAACAACGCCATTTCCCACGAAACCAGTTGCCCCTGTGATTAAAACTTTTTCCATTTCCAGAAGTTTTGTATATAGTGTTGCTTCTGCCCTTATAGTGTTGATTTCCCGTGAATTATCCGAAGACTTCTTTTAAAATTTTGATGATTTCTTCGCCGATGCGCTCCTGTGCTTCGGCTGTGCTTGCGCCGAGATGAGGCGTTGCAGATACGAGCGGATGATTGACAAGTTCCGGTTTCGGTTCGGGTTCACCTACATACACATCTATTCCGGCACCCCACAGTTTTCCAGAATTTAGAGCGTCAAGAAGTGCATCTTCATCAATTACGCCACCCCGAGCAGTATTGATGATTACTGCTCCATCCTTCATCCTGGAAATCTCATCACTGCCGATGATTGGTCTTTCAGTCTTTGGCGTGTGGACGCTGATTATATCGGATTTCTGCAGAAGTTCATCGAGAGAAACCATCGTAACTTCCTTTATCCCAGAATCTTCGATGAAAGCATCGTATGCGATGACATTCATCCCCAGGCCTATGGCTCGTTTAGCGAGTTCCTTTCCAATTCTGCCGATACCTATAATTCCAAGAGTTTTCCCTGCAAGTTCTCTGCCCTGCGATTCCTTCTTGATGACTTTAAACTGCTCGCCGTTTCTCATTCTCCAGGTCGAACGTGCAACAAAACGATATACAGAGAACATATGTGCAATGGCCATTTCTGCCACTGACGGAGAAGATGCCGATGGCGTATTCCTCACCTGAATGCCCTTTTCTCTGGCATACTCGTGGTCTATGTTGTCAATACCCACACCGCCGCGGATTATTACCTTCATATTTTTCGCCACATCGATTACAGGTTTTCGCACCTTCGTAGCGCTGCGAACTATCATAGCCTCATATTCAGGAACAGTCGCAATCAATTCATCCTGGTCCATTCCTGTTTTCACTGTCACTTCGTGTCCAAGCGCCTTTATACCCTCCACGGCGCTCGGCGCAATCTTGTCACAAACAAGAACTTTTGCCATTTCAGTCCTCCTTGTAGTTTAAAGATGCCATCCTGCCACAAATTTTTCCTGTGAAAACATAATTTTAAAAAAATCTATGCGCAAGAAATAATTTTTTAATAAAAAATTTTGCAAAAAAAAAGCGGGACTTTTTACTATTAGTCCCGCTTGTGTATTTATTGGGTTTTCGCCAGTCTATCTGACAAGCATCATCTTCTTCGTGTCGATGTTGTCCCCTGCTGTCAACTTATAGAAGTAAATTCCCGAGGGCAATGGATTTCCTGCATCGTCGGTTCCGTTCCATACTACAGTGTGTTTGCCAGAATTTAAATTCCCCGAAACGAGTTCGCGAACAGCGTGACCAGAAATGTCATATATAACCAGCGATACATCTGCCTTTTCAGGAAGTGAGAAGGAAATTTCCGTGATTGGATTGAACGGGTTTGGAGTATTCTGCTTTAGAGAAAATTCCGCAGGCCGTGGTGATTTTCTGATGCCGGTATCATCATAAGCGAGTGTAGCATCGTCTGTAATGTGCCAATATATCTGAGGAACATAGGATGTATCCCAGACGAAGGCACCTTCTTCGAAGTCATCGAAGAAGATTGTTTCTATATCCGCAGTTTCCGTCGTCCTCATAAGTTTTTCAAATCGATGTCCATTAAGACCAGGAGAAAGAGCCAGCATTGTGGTATCGCTTGTTCCATCCCATACGAAGCAGCGAATCATAAATTCCATTTGATTATACGGGTCTGTGGTTGTTGACATATCCAGGAAGTCATAATAGTCGGCTTCATAGTCAACCAACCAGCTATGCCCATCGTGAGGTGCCGTCATATCTATGCCGTCGAGGAAATATGATTCTGTGTCTGTTGCCCATACAGCTACGACAAAACTATCAAAGGGAACGACATAATCTTCGGGAAGTGTGAATGTGAAGCTCGTCCTGTCGATTCCATCGTCAGGCAAAGTAGCGGTCCAGGTAGTTTCAGGATTGAAACCGATGCCAATGTCAGAATATTCAAAGATTGCGAATGTAATATTTCCTGTTCCAGCGCCCTTGACCCAGAATGCAGTTATATGAGTTTCATCGAATGGTGCTTCAAAATCGCAACCATATCCATCGCCAATTTCTGCTATCGTGTCAATACCCGGGGTTAAATAGTAATATGAGCCACTGAACGAATCCATAACCGCATCGTCAAAACCGAGCTCGACATAGTGTTCGCTCGGCACAGTGAAATCTACACGAACGGAATCGTTTGAATTGTCCTCATCTGCACCAGTTACGGTCCAGGCAACTATATAATAATCCCCTTCCGTTCCTGCGTGCCAGGTGAAGCTGCGATATTTTTGTTCTCCAAAACCTACAGTTGCCGAACCCAGAATACCATAAGAAACCGATGTGTCCGCAGAGGCATCAAAAATATTGTAATACACATTTGGGTTTACATCCTCAACTCCATAGCCAGTTACCTCCACAGTGAACAGAATATCGCTTCCGAGATTTATTGGACTGGCAAAGACATTGGATGCACCAGCATCATAACTATTGCCATAAAAGCCAGAGATGCAGACATCATCAATATAAAGACCACTGCCACTGCCACCATCGTCATTATCGTCGTTTTTCTGCAAGAACTTTATCATAATATTCTGACCAATATAATCGTATAAGTTCAAAGTTCCCGAGAATATTGAATCGTTGTTCCACAATGCCCAACCGGTTGCGCAGGAATTTCTCGCATAATCGTGCGTCATATATGTCCAGGTTACGCCTGAATCTGCACTGATAAACACCTGATAATAATCGTCGAGATAACCGTCATCGTCGCCGTCATAGTCGGGTAAATCACAATACACCCAATAGGAAATCGAAGCCAGAAAACCATCTGGAATGGTTATTATCGGTGATATAAGCTGTGCCTTTTTATTAACGACATTATCGGAATGCGCAGAATTTGTCCCCGAATGAGATTCCGTAGTTATCGTACTGAAATTTTCCCAAAAAGCTTGCTGTCCATCGGAAGGTGTTAGTTCGGAATCATCGGTATTTCCTCCGTCATCGTAGAAATAGATATTTGCACCGTCATATACCAACACTTCATCCACAAGAACACCGAACCAGCTTGGGTCGCCATCGCCATCTACTGTGCAAGCTGCCGGGTCAGAACCAAATACAAATTTAAAGCGCACAGTTTCGCCAGCGTAATCGTTTATCAAAAACCACTTCTCAGTCCAACCACTGCTCGAACCACCCCATCCAGGAACTCCAGAACCTTCTCCGTTGTATCCAAAACCATACATACTTGTGCAGGTGTATCCGTCAACTGGCTCTATTACTTCGTAAGTTGCTCCGCCATCTGTCGATATGCGAACATTGAAACCATCCCAGCCATCATATTCTTCATAAGTTGCTGGCGGTTCTATGTTCATATTCAAAATGAAGTAGAAGAATAAATTTCCAGTTGGAGTATCCGGCAGCGTTATATCAGGAGTGCTTAGTTCCTGATACCAGCCGTTGTCATATCCTCGATATGTTTCGTTTGCGCACCACCACGATTTGTGAGATGTTTGCGCAAACGCTGTGCTGATAATCAACACATCAATCAATAACAAAAGATACCTCCTCGCCATAAATACCTCCTTGTTAGGATGATTTTTCAACTTCATACTGTTTACGCCTGGTTTCGTATTTTGTCCACAGTTTTTCTATCGAGTTTCTTAATTACCGCCACGAGCAGCTTTACGAGATTTTCGAAATCGTCATAGTGAATTATCGAATTATGCGAATGTATATATCGCGAAGGAACAGATAAAGTCAACGATGGAATTCCAGACCTCGTCATAGCAATTCTGCCGCCGTCCGTTCCCCCTCGGGCAAGAGCGCCGAGCTGATATGGGATTTTTTCCTTTTCCGCCGTTTCAATCACGAAATCTCTCAATATAGTATTCGGTAAAAGGCTTCCGTCCATCACAGAAATGGAAGGACCCTTTCCACATTGTTCGGCGAAATCAGAATCTTCGAAGCCTGGCGTGTCTGCTGCAATCGTCACATCCACGGCAAAACCTATATCGGGAGCGATTTCGTATGCACTTGTCCCGGCACCGCGAAGTCCGACTTCTTCCTGAACCGTGCCGACACCGAAGACAGTGTTAGGATGTCGCTTTCCTTTCAGCCGTTTGACAACTTCAATTGCCACTGCAACGCCAATTCGGTTATCCCATGCTTTTGCGAGGAGAATTTTACCATCGCCAAGCTGATGAAAATCCGAAAGAGGAACAATCGGGTCGCCGACGCGAATGCCGAGCTTTTCGGGCGCATTGTAATCGCCATAACTTCCGACATCGATGAACATTTTTTCAGGAGATATAACCTTTTTCCGTTCCTCTGCGGAAAGAACATGCGGTGCCTTTGCGCCGATGACTCCCACAATTTCCTTTCCATCACGAGTTCGGATAAGCACCTTTTGTCCAAGAACGACATGCCCCCACCAACCGCCAATTGTATTGAATTTGATGTATCCATTTTTTGTTATTCCGCGCACCATAAAGCCAACTTCGTCCATATGCCCTGCAATCATAATTTTGGGTGAGTTAGTCGTCCCCTTCTTCTGAGCTATTATGCTACCAAGTCCACAGGTCCAGATTTTGTCGGAATATCCGCGCACCTCCTTCTTAAAATAACTGCGAACATCACCCTCAAAGGAAGATGGACCAAATATACCTGTAAGGGTTTTTAAAAAGTTCAGCGCCCGCTTGTCAACACTAACTTTCCGCTTTGCCATAATTTGCCTCCTGTATTTAAATTACACCAATTTTTCAAAAAAGCAACAAAATAATTACGAAACGACAAAGGCACTTCAAAACAATCCATATAGTATGCCTCCTCAGCTCAAAATATCAGGACATTTCAAATTTTAGATATGTTTCAAGAAATAAACAATTCTTTCATTATATCATTTTCCATTTCTTCCCGCACAGATTGCATAACTGCCTCCAGCGTGGCATTATATCTCACCTTTTCCTGTATAAGGTAAAATCCCTTCCAGTTTCCATTCTCAGTTTTCAGTGTAAAGTCGGGCTTCTCCCCCGTCGACTCCGTGATTTTATCGTTCACTAATTTAAGAAATTCGTCATTTAAGATGTCCCTATCAGCAGCCACAACGATAGTTCCTCTATTCTGCCCCAACTTTAAAAGAACATTTGCGAAAAACTCTCTGTATTCATCTTCGGGAAGATTTTTTAAAAACTGCTCAATTTCATCGAACAGTTTTTTAAAAATTTCCATCTTTTTGCTCAGTATTTTCTGGGATAGCATCAATTTAGCGTGGTCAATGGCTCTCTGGTGTGCTTTTTGTCTTTCTCTTTTGGCACGGTTTTTAGCATCCGAAATTGCTCTTTCTCGTTCTGAATTGAATTTTTTCTCAATATCTGAAATTTTAGCTGCGTATTCGCGTCTAATTCGCTCCGCTTCCGCTGATGCGTCTTTTTCTATTCTCTGGATAATTCCCTCTATGCTCAATTTATCCTCCGGTGTGTTTTTTAAAATTTTCAGCCACAGGATTTAAATTTTTCCGAGCATAAGGATTGAAGTCAACAGTCCGAGCAGAGCATAGAATTCCACGAGAACCGCCATAACAAGCGCTTTTCCAAACTGCCCTGGGTCCTTAACGACGAGCCCAACCCCACTTGCGCACACTTTGCCCTGCCATATTGCAGAAGCAAGTCCTGCAAAACCTATTGGAAGTCCTGCAAAAAACAACTGCCACCCTGTCGCTATGCTCATTCCTCCAGAAATTTTGTTGAGAACCAGAACAGCGATAACTATGCCATAGATTCCCTGTGTTCCTGGTGCTGCTGCAAGCGGCAGGAATCTTCCAAATAGTTCAGGCTTTTCCTGCATTGCACCCGTTGCCATTCCTGCGGCAATGCCGATACCAATTGAAGAGCCAATGCCCGAAAGAACTGCTGCAATACCGGCGCCAAACATAGCCAGAGAAGTTGGTCCCCATTTAAACCAGCTTCCGCCTTCTGCGACATCCGATACCTGTGCCCAGGCGCCAAAAGCAGTTAGAATAACACCGACAATTATCGCAATTCTCGCTGAACGCATAGAGCCTCCTTAATATTTTTTATTTTCTGTTCAGTTTCAATATTTTATTTATTTAGTTCGTCCTGATATTTGAT
>JAGHAI010000024.1 GCA_021161555.1 bacterium | reverse complement strand
TGAACGGATTCGGATATGCCTTGACATCTAATTTAACTGGCTTTTTCGTGTTTTGCTCAATAGACGAAAAAATCTCAATTCCGAACCAGGTTAAAATTCTTGTGAGCGCCTCGTCGAGAGAAATGTGCGTGCCGCTGCTGAAAACCGCCTCCAGACCAAAGCCAAGCAGTATAGATTTACTCTCGCCGCTGTCAAACCTTATCCCCGCAACAGGACTTCCCGAAACAACATATTCCAGAAAAGGCGTTCCCGAAACATTTAGAATTGACGAAGGCGACCGCTGATTGTTCGCTCCAGCAGAACCGAAAATTATCAAATTGAAGCCATCGCCCAATTCATCATCTGCAATGCCATCTATGGTCATCACAAAGAAAGAATCCTCCTCCGTGTGTCCACCAAAGTGTTCATCGAGCCAGTCGTCATAATAGACGCTGTCAAAACCATCCTGCCCTGTGAGAAGTAGATTTCCGCCGCCAGCGAGATATTCATTCATCGCATCGAGATTGTCCGCTGAAATTGAGTTCCTTACATTGCCAGTAAACCATATAACCGCAGGATATTGAGACATCAATTCAGCAGCAGGAACGGTATCCGCAGCTTCTATTACATTGTAAACCACAGAGATATTTTTCAGAGCAGATGTATAATACGACTGCAATTCGGGTTCTCCGCTGTTGTCCACCAGAAGAACCTGCGGATTGCCAACGGTAATCCTTAATGTATCGCTATGCGTTCTGGGATAGCGCTCATCATCGTCGTATGCGCCCTGAACTGTGTATAATTCAGCGTAGTGCGGCAGAACATCCTCGGATATGCGAATAGTGAAAGTTGCCTCTGCAGTGTCGCCATATTCCATCGCTCCAATTGTATAAAATTCGTCAACGACATCAATTGTGCTGTCCGTCGATATGATATACGCATACACGCTATCGAGCGGAGGAAAAGGGAATGTTGGAACAGGCGATTCAGGATTGAAATAAACCAGACTAACATCTATTCTCGCGTCCTCTCCGGGCTCAAGATTTCCATCGCCGTCTCCAAGGTCGATAACTTCGTAATTTTCGCAATAAATACACGGGAAATATCCGGGACCAATTCCGTGTCGAGCGAACGAATTTGCGATAACGCCGAACTGCGGGCATCCGTTGGATATATCATCGTCATCATCCGCGGTAAAAAAACATTCAACGGCGAAATCGTGAAAAAAAGCCTGTTCCGAATATCGTGAGAAATGAATAATCGTATCTGCGCGGCCAATTCTGTCAGGATATAGATGCTGCCGAATTTCCCAGAACGCTGCGCTAATCATCCTGCTGTCGTAATGCGGCTCACCAAACCAATCATCGGGATATACGAGGTCATTTTCAAGATTGCGAAAATAAGTATCATCCCTCGAAACACGATAGCCAGCATAAGGATAGTCATTATTTGTGCAGGCAAAATAATCGGAGAACGCTTCGTTTATTGCTCCCTGTTCGCCGGCGTAAGGAAGAAAACTATCTCGATACATCCATCCGGTGACGCCGTGAGTGTATTCGTGATAAATCACATTGGAAAAGAGGGCGAAGTTTCTCGTGGATGCACCACCTTCGCCATAATTTGTTCCATAACCGTCCCAGTATGCATTTTCAGGTGCATCGGGAATTCGCAATCGCACGGGAACAGGATAATCAAGTCCCGTCATATCGGGGTCGAGGGCTTTGTAATAACTGTGAATATAGTTCGTGTGATAATATGTATTCAGTTCGTCAGGAAGAGCATTAGACACATTCCAGCACCAATCGAATGTCGTCGGCGGCACAATATATTCCGTAATCATCGCATCCGCTCCGCCGGACATAAGCTGGACATCTGCCCACAGACCTTTAAGCCAGCTCCGTATCGGCTGGTAAATGTGCCCTATCCACGCATCGAGATAGTAATATCCACATTCATCGGTCGTGGTCGCCTGAACATAGTTGAAGGACACTCGCGAAAACGGACAGCCAGCACTGTCATAATCATCGTCGAAGAAATCGGGAAGGAATTTTATGCCGACATCACCCTGCAAATCATAATAGTTCACGAGGTTCGTCCATCCCAGGATTTTTCCGGTCTGCGCATCCACCCAGCATAAGAATTCGTCGGGGAATTTGCCGTATAGATGAACTTCATACGCCAGAATGCCAACGCCATTCACGGGGAACCAAACCAGATGGGATAAATAGCCATCATCCGGGGAAACGGCAAAATCGAGATTCTCCATCGCCGAGCAAATCGCATCATTTGGCGAAATATGAGGAATTGCATCCTTTTGAGAGAAATTATTTAAAGCTCTGCTTCCAAATGCCCATATTCTGCCGTTTCCAGCAACACGGAAATACACCACTCCATCTACTACTGGAACGCCGAAATGATTTTGATGGAAATTGAGCCAGTATTTTCCCAATCTTCTTATGATGGATTCTGCTGCAAGTTCAGATGAATTTGTTCCGAAAATTTCGCCGTTGGCATCCACAAAATCGAGAGCAGCAGCAATCATTTCGTCCGACTGCGTTGGCAGAAAAATATCCTCATTCGGAAAAACCCACCGTGCCACATCGCGCGAGACATCCTTGCTGACGGAGAAATTGTTTATTTTATCCGCCATAAGTTTCGTCTGCTCATAGGGAATTTTCCCCGTCGGATGACCCGGCGCAAACGCATAAGCACAGGAAATTAAAATGCCTGCCAGAAGAAAATATTTAATCACCTTCATCATACTCCTTTCACTAAATCGCCATAAATTTTTAATTGAAAACTACCCCTTAACCACGCCAACTGGAATCATCCTCGCAACTTTTCGGGATATTCCAGCACCTTCCACCGCTTCAACCACATCGGATATGTCTTTATATGCTTCGGGAGCTTCCTCAAACAGAGTATTCCTTCCAACCCACCTGATGTAAATCCCCTTTTCTGCGAGTTCATCTCTGATGCTTCTTCCCTGCCCGCGAATCTTTTTAATTGCCGCTCTTCTCGAAAGATATCTCCCCGCACCGTGACAGGTCGAGCCGAATGTCTCCTTCATCGCACTCTCCGTGCCCACAAGAACATAGCTCGCCCTTCCCATATCACCGGGAATAATCACTGGTTGACCTGTCGAGCGATATTTTTGCGAAAGTTCCATTCTGCCAGCTGCAAAAGCTCTGGTTGCTCCTTTCCTGTGAACGAGCAACTTTTTTCTCACACCATCCACATCGTGCGTCTCAAACTTTGCGATGTTATGCGCCACATCGTAGATGAGATTCATTCCCAATTTCTGCGGCGACTTTTTAAAAATTTCGGAAAACGCCTCGCGAACCCAGTGCATAATAATCTGTCTATTCGCCCAGGCGAAATTGGCTGCCGCAGCCATAGCTCCAAGATAATCCTGTCCGATTTTCGATTTAACTGGCGCACAGGCAAGTTGTCTATCGGGAAGGTCGAAACCAAAGCTCTTCAACATAGGCACGAGAATGTGTTCGAACTCATCGCAAACCTGATGCCCAAGCCCACGAGAACCACAATGTATCATCACTACAATCTGATTCTTAAATATGCCCCACTGCTCAGCAATCTTTTCATCGAAAATCTGCGTTACTTTCTGGATTTCAAGAAAATGGTTGCCGCTGCCGAGAGTTCCAAGCTGGTCCTGACCTCGTTTTCTTGCGCGAGGCGACACCTTCGATGGGTCGGCAAATGCCATCCTTCCGCCTTCCTCAGTTGCTTCGAGGTCTTCTGTCCAGCCAAATCCATTGGACATAGCCCAGCGAGAACCATCCTTCAACACGGCATCCATTTCACCGGACGACAGAGTGATTTTCCCACGAGAACCAACTCCGCAGGGAACTTTTTTAAATATCAAATCTACAAGCTGCTTCAATTTGGGTGCGACTTCATTGTACATAAGATTGGTCCGCACAAGCCTGACACCGCAATTTATATCATATCCAACACCGCCAGGGGAAACCACTCCATTCTCCGCGTCCATCGCGGCGACACCACCGATGGGGAAACCATATCCCCAGTGAATGTCGGGCATTGCCATAGAATATTTTATTATTCCAGGTAGAGTGGCAACATTTGCAACCTGCTTGAATGCGTCGTCGCGGATGATGTGTTCGAGCATTTTTTCGGTGGCGTATATCCTGCCCGGAACACGCATCCCCTGTTGAAAGCTTCTGGGAAGTTCCCAGCAAAAGTTATTGATTTTTTTCAAAACAGAATTATTCATAATTGCACCCCTTCACTACTTAGATATGGTAAAAACACTTTTCAAAATCGCAACACAAAATTGTCATCCCAGTTAATTAAAATTAAAATCTATTGCAATTTATTCATATCAATATAACTTTTTTAAGTTTTGCATATAACAATATGATAATAAAAAATCCAATGGAACGGACAAATTATTACACAGACCTTCACAGCGATGCGCTTTTTTCAGTCAAGCGCGGAAAATCTTTGACGGAGCGCCGCAGAAGAGGACATTTCGACCTGCCAAGAATGATAGAAGGCGGTATTTGGTGCGAAGTTTTGTCCATTTTCATTCATCCATACTGGTATAGGCAGGAGCGCTGGTGGGAAAAAGTAGAAGGACAAATTCGCATATTGAAGGAAGCAGTCGATTCTGCGCCGGATGAATGGAATCAGGCGAAATCGTATAGTGATTTCTTGAAAAATATACAGAACGGGAAACGCTCATTGCTGCTCGAAATAGAAGGGCTACATCCCATCGAAGACGACCCCGATAGGATAGAATATCTGTGGAATGCTGGCGTGAGAATATTTACACTGACCTGGAATAACTCGAACAAATTTGCCACTTCCGCTGCGGATGCTCAAAAAGGAGAGGACGCGGGACTATCGGAACTGGGGCGGGATATAGTGGAAAAAATCGTTCAGATGGGCGGCATAATAGACCTATCTCACGCATCCGATAGAACTTTCTTCGATGTAGTCGATATGGGCATCTCACCGATATTGTCGCACTCCTGCGTGAGGGAAATTAAGAAAAACTTTCGCAACGCCACGCTCGATATGATAAAAACTCTCGGCAAAATCGGTGGAATTATAGGGGTAAATCTATTCCCTGGATTTCTCTCGAGTAAAAAATACACAGATGTCTCTTCGGATGATGTCGTTGACCACATCGAAGCAATAATTTCTGCTGGCGGCGAAGATGTCTGCGCAATCGGCTCCGACTTCGACGGCGTGAAGTATCTGCCCGCCGATATTCCCGATGCATCGAAATTCTTCGTAATCGCGGAAACGATGGAAAAAAGAGGATTTTCGAAAAATTTAATTGACGGAGTGATGGGCAGCAATTTTTTAAAATTCTGGATGAAAAAGGAGCAGCGATGAAACTGGACAAAAACTATGTAATCGCATACTGGATAACATTTTCCACATACATCATAGCATTTGCCGTGATGATGCTGACAATCGGATATGACTACAACGCACCGCTTTCCAATGTCTGGATAAAGCGCTGCGGCGGATTGATTATGCTCTTCGGCTGGGCAGTATGGTATATGGGCAGAAAAAAATTGGGACACGAAAGCATAGACATAGACCCGCTCGGGGAACTGGCAAGAATACTTCTCCATCCAAAACGAAAACGAGTTCGCAAGCCACCGGAGAAAATAATTGATACGGGAATTTATTCCATAACGAGGCATCCGCAATACTGGGGAACGATACTGTTCTACATCGGAATTTCCATTGCCCTCGAGTGCATCCCTGGACTTATAACAGCACTTGTCATAGTGCTTCCCGCTCACATCTGGCGGGCAAAGGTGGAAGAAAAGATGATGCTCAAGATGTTCGGAGATAAATATAGAAAATATATGGAAAGAGTTAAAATATAACGCATCCGCAGACCAATATGATAAGGAAAATCGACCACACCGCAGATGCAGGATTTGAAATCACAGCACCGACACAGAAGGAACTTTTTGTGGAAGCAGCATACGCGATGCTGGACATCTTATACGATAGAACAACGGTCGATGAGGAAAAATCTCGCACAATAAAAATATCCGCAAGCGAAGTCGATATCCTCCTTCACGATTTCCTTTCGGAAATACTTCAAATAGCGCAATATGAACTATTCCTCGTCAGCAGAATTTCACTAAAAGAAATAGACGACAGACACATAGAAGCGGAAATCTTTGGAGAAAAATATAATCCAGAAAAACACGAGTTTTTTTCTGAAATTAAGGCGATAACATACCATCAACTCACCGCAGAACCACGAGGCAAAAACTGGTTCGGAAGGGTTATTGTGGATATATAAATTCCATTTTGACTTTTTTCGCAAATATATTTATAATATCTGGCATTTTTCCACGGAGGAATTTATGAAAAGGGTATTTTACCTTTGCACCATTTCACTATCTCTTGCATTCTCACAGAATTTTTTAGCGCCAATCGTGACCTGTCCAATCGCCAGCGATGATGAAACAATCTTACAGTTCGTTATGTCCGGAGAATATGCCGACACAACATACATCGACGGCAGGCAATTTGTGAGATATTTCATCCCGACAGGGGGCTACATTGGAGAAATTGGAACTCCGCAAATTCCCGTATGGAGCACGCTCGTGGCAATTCCGCCACATTCAGATATTTCAGTGGAACTCGTTAAGGCGGAATGGGACACCATAGAAAATGTCCTGCTATACCCCGTTCAAAACCCCGCTGATGCGCAAAATTTTTATTTCGATGCCAGCGCATACGAAAATGGAACATATCCTCAATATGATGAAAAAATTTCCGCAGGCGAACCAGCAATTATGAGGGACTTTCGCGTCGCACCCATAAACTTTTTCCCGTTCAAATATGATGCGAAATCGAAAACTCTTCTCATCGCAAAAAAGATGACAGTTCGCATAGAATTTTCGGGGACAAATTACAAAAATGCTATTTTTCAAATTCCCTCGGAAGTTTCCGAAGATTTTGACGCACTATACAGTTCTGTAATCGCAAATTATTGGTTTTATCGAAGAAATATGTCGCTACATCGCGGGACAATACTTTACATAATTCGCGATGATTGGGAGGAGGATTTTTCGGAACTCATTCGCTGGCGCAGGATGTCGGGATATCGAGTTAGTGTCGTTCACTCTTATGAGGACATCGGCGGCGGAGACAGACCAACAACTGACGAAATAAAAGATTTCATTCAAAACGCATACGATACCTGGGAATATCCACCCGATTATGTCGTCTTCGGCGGAGACTGTGCTATGAGCGGAACCTATCTGGATGACTATGGCTATCACAGCGCATTCACAGGTTTCGATTACGCTTCCGACCACGAATATGCGCTCACATCGGGGGACGATTATCTCGCTGATATAATGGTCGGCCGCATCGCTGTGGATTATCCCACAGAAGCGCAGACTTATTCTGCAAAGGTCGTCGGATACGAAACAGACCCATTTCACTCCGGCACTGACTGGTTAACCCGAGGCATAGAAGTTGCAGCAAACTGCTGTGGAAGTCCACAACCTCAAACGCCAAGGCTGGTAACTCTGTGGCAGAGACAACTTGCTCTGCAAAACGGATACACAGAAATAGAAACGATATATTGCTACGGCAGTGATTGTCCTCGCGGCGCGGATGAAATTTCTTCTTTTATAAATGAAGGCGCGTCATTTGTCAACTATCGAGGGTGGGCAGGCGCCAGTGGATGGGTTTATCCAGGATATTATGTCTCCGATGTTCAGGGGCTTTCGAACAACTGGAAACTGCCAGTTGTAATCAGCATAGTCTGTGGCACAGGAGATTTTGACGGTTCCGCCGACCCCTGCTTTGGCGAAGCGTGGATTAGAATTGGGACTCCGTCAAACCCGAAAGGCGCCGTGGATTTCTATGGACCGAGCGACCACAACACGCATACAAAGTGGAATAACCCAAATTCGGAAGGCTTCTGGTGGGGATTTTTTCAGGAAAATCTTTTCACATTCGGACAATGTGCTCTTCGTGCAAAATTGACGATTTACCTCGCATACCCCGACGACAGACCAATCGGAATGGGAGTTGGCCACTATCAGTATGTCTATAACATTATTGGCGACCCGTCAGTCACAATGTGGAAAGCCATTCCCGAAAGCATATCAGTTAATTGTCCAGGCGAAATTCATCGCGGGGCGACGGGAATTTTCGTTTCGGCATCGTCCGATGGCACACCGCTGGAAAATGCAGTGGTATCGGTCTGGTTCTTCGACGGAGACCCATACACCGCAACTACGGACGAAGATGGCGTCGCGGTAGTCTCCTTCCCGAACGACGAAACAATTGATAGCGACAGTCTTTCAATTGTGGTGAAAAAACCGGGATACATTCCGCACATTGCTACAATTCCCATCGTGGCATCGGATGACATTGTTTCCCTTGCAGAATGCACATTCAACGACGATGATTCTGGAGAAAGCGACGGCAATGACGATGGGATTTTATCCGCAGGCGAACAGATAGAAATATTTCCATCGCTGACGAACCTCGGGACGACAACGATGTCATCCATCAGTGCCAGAATCGTTCCAGATGATGAACACTATACCATAGTAGATACGGTATCGGCTTTTGGAGATATTGCATCAGGCTCCACGGTTTCAGCGTCCGCGCCGATAGTAATAAGGATAAAAAATTCCCTCCCGGACAGCACGGAAATTTCCCTTCGTTTTGAAATTTCTGCCGATGGAGCAACAATCGATACCTGTGCATACCACACATATCTCTGCGCTCCAAGAATTGTCGTTCAATCGGTTATACCCGCAGGAGACGGTGTATTCTCGCCGGGAGAAACCACCACTGTGGATATTGTTGTTAAAAATGAAGGTTCTGCGCCGATGAGAAATGCCAGCATATCGGTAGCAAGCGGCGAATGGATTTCTGCGCTCACGAGTTCAACAACGCTTATAAGTCTCAATTCAGGGGAAAGCGCTTCGCTATCCCCGCAGGTCGAAATAACCTGCGAAAATGATATGATAGACGGCATCGTCGATTCGCTTGTGATGTCTTTCGACGACGGATATTTCACCGCAGACGAAAAAATTCCCGTCATCATTGGACAGGTTTCAACCAGTGTGTTCGGTGGTCCAGACCCGTATGGATATTATTGCTATGACGATACAGATACATCATCGGGCTGGGCGCCGACATTTGAATGGATAGAAATTTTTCCCGAATACGGCGGCGACGGAACGAATTTACACCTCGGCGACGACGAAACTGCCGTAATATACCTTCCATTTAATTTCGTCTATTATGGGGAAACATATAGTTCCGTCGGCATTTGTGCCAACGGCTGGATAGCGATGGGCGAAATCTCCGATATGCTATTCTGGAACTTCTACAATCGCCCGCTGCCGGACCCATCCGGACCGCCAGCGATGATATGCCCGTTCTGGGACGACATCGACCCGAGTTTTTCAAACTGCGGCGTATATTATAAGCATTTCCCTGAACGGCACATCTTCGTCGTCGAATGGCGAACGCTCAACACATTCGACGACGCAACTGTGGAATGGTTTGAAATTATACTTCGCCATCCCGCATATTACGGCACTCCAACGGGAGACGGTGAAATCATCTTCCAATACTATGAAATCGCTGATGTAGATAGCCAGATAGATAGAGACGACATCGCAGAATATTCCACCGTTGGAATTGAGGAACCCGAGCAGAGATTTGGTATGCAGTATTCATACTGCGGGATACTTGCTCCATACGCCGCTCCGCTGGAAAGCGGCAGAGCAATACTTTATACCACAAAAGCACCCGAACCTATTTTTGAAGACATCGAACAGCATCCAGCGAAACTGCCCGAACGAGCGAGTTTGAGCATATCACCAAATCCATTTAATCCGACGCTTGCTATAGTCGTTTCCTTACCACAAACCGTAAAAACATCGCTGAAAATATTTGATTCTTCGGGCAAACTTGTGAAGACATTGAGGGAAAGCACTCTTAATAAAGGGAAATATCGTTTTCTGTGGGACGGCACAGATAACAAAGGCACGAGAATGCCTTCGGGAATATATTTTGTGAAATTGATGTATAACGACGCCGAAATAACCCAGAAGAGCATTTTGCTTAAATAAAAAAGTGCAATCAGATGAATAAAAAGAAATCGGCAGGGTATTTTTTTAAAAAATAGGAAAAGAATATGGATATTTTTCGGCGAAAGGACACACAGGGAGAATTTTCTTATAGCGAAGGAGACGACACGCCGCATCTCCGATTTGAGGCGAATAAAATTGTGATTGACCCTGCGGATTTTGTGCGGAACATCAATATTGCGAGAACTTTTATAACAATATCGCCGCTTATAACAATATTCGTTTATGGGGTAATTATTCTGGGAATGATGAAAGTTCATCCGCCCAATATAGGTGTCATATCGGCGCTGATTATAATCTCTGCACTTTTAACTGCACTGCTCCCGATAACACTTTTAAGATGGATGTTCCCACGCATATTCGACCCCCTGACAATGACAATGACGATAAAAACACCGCTACTTCCCATAAAATACGATATAAGTATGATAACCACCGTGCATTTTAAGAAATCCAAAACACACAGCAGACAGGGAACAATAATAGTTCATAGGGCAGTGGCAGAAACACAATCGGGGAAGAAAATCACGATATTTCAAATCAACGATACGGGAAATCTCCTATCCAATGGAAAAACCACCATAGAACAATTATGCAGACAGATGGGCTGGCAATTCAAAGAAGACTGATGCTTTTCCGTCCATCAAACATAAATAAACATCCACCTCGATGAAAGATAAAATTACACTATTTATATGGGTCTTCGAGATGAGGTGCAAGTATCTGAACATCTTTGCCGTTTCCTCTGCTATATCCACCCCGATTGCACCTCGTTTTTCTGCCAGTTATGAATGGATGGAACTGAAATGCAATGTTCCACTGCCACAATGAAATTTCCTCTGGAAATCTCACACCAAACAGAAACGAGAATGGATAATTTTTCTCCACTGCCTGAATATTTATTTCAGTGGACACAAATCCCCAATATCCTGTTTCCCATCCAGCCGAGCACCGCAATAATCCCTTGCAGCAATATGGACTTTTATATTCCACTCGCCAAACATCATCATTGAACCAACTTCTCAATTTTGCCTCTCGATAGACACTCGCCACGCCAAAAGGCGTCGCAACTTCGGCAGATATAGTGAATGCAGTTGAAAGCGTCTCACCTTCTGTGCCGGCGTTTTTGAATGCATATCTAAAAGGCACGAAATCCCCCACGAGAAATTCAGTTGAGAAATAGTAATTACACCTTCTACATATAAATTTCAAAGAATCAAGACCGATACCTGCGGCGAAATTTGGACGATATCGCGATGTCCTGTCCATACCACTCAACGACGGTGAAGGATTTCGAGAAGATAAATCGACGAAATCGCCATAAAATCCTCCAAGGGCAATGGCACGGAACATTGAACAGGCGGACAATCTTGTATCCAGGCGAACCTGCCCGCTCCAGCTCTGCCATCCCTGCTGGGACTGATAAGTCCACACGCCTGCTGAAATATCGACAAGCTCGCCCACACGCAAACCCGCTCCGGTCTGCATTTCCCCGCCAATCAGAGCGCTGTGATATTCGCCATACGCACCCGTGAACAAAACCTGCCCTGACACAAAAGATAATGTTATTAAAAGCACCAATATTATATATCGAAGCATCTTTTCACCCCCGAAAATTTCTATCGGATAAGAATTATCGTCCCGTCGTGTTTCCCGTTTCGCCAGTAATAGATACCTGCGGGAACTGGATTAAGATTTTTATCTCGAAAATCCCATCGCGCTTCGCCATCTTCATCGGCATCTATTGAAATCACAAGCCTGCCATTATGGTCATATATATAAATCTTTTCATCGACACAGCCAAAAAATACGACATCGCTCTCGCTGAATGCGTCGCAGGTATCGGTTCTCGCGGGGTCGCAGAAAGTCGTCGGTTCACACGGAAGATTTTTACAAACGCCACTCACGGAAACTAAAATCGTCGTGGCATCACAACAGATTCCCCCAAGCGGGCGGAAACGAAGCGACAGCGTATCGTAAAACTCCCCTCTTCTTGAAGGATTAAACCGCGCAGAACCCCGAAGAGTATCCACAATGGTATCTCCAACTTCAATGGAATCCAGACCAAACATTTCGCCAATAGTCCAGCTTATGTCGCAAATTTCCAGACTTCCCATAGAACAACCGGTCATAATAAGAACAACATCGATGTATGCGGTATCGCATTCCTCGCCAAAATCGAGCATCGATGGGGTGAAAGTCACAGCAGGCTGGTCGCAACCGAGACCTATAAGAGAATCGGAAAAAATGCCTTCGCTCGTGAAAACGATAACAGGCACAGAAATTATTCCAGAACAATCGGGAGTGAACCTGACTGTGAGCGATGCGGTATCACCTGCATCAATTTCCGAAACCGCCCCAAAAAGTTCAAATGGCGAATATGTCATTATAGAATCGACATAAATTGTATAATCGGACAAATTGATTATCCACACTTCCCCTTGATTGATGCAGTCCTGCGGCGCCCACAGAGTTTCGGGATGCTGTTCGATGATAAATGATAATTCACATAAAGGAACACAGATTTCAACAGCACCCAGAGAGTTTCCCACAGTATCAGTCAGGGCGGATAAATCCACGCAAAGCGTTCCAGAAGGAATGGAAGCAAATTCACCTTTCACAACCCACAGAGTATCGCCTGCGGAATTGTATCGCGCAACTATATTCATCGGGTCATCGGGATTTATGACAACATCGCCTATTACGGGTTCAGTAAAAACAACGGCAAACGAATCGTCTCTGCCTGGATACAGACAACCATTCGGATTCCATATTCCAAGTGTTTCAGGTGCTTCGCAGTCGAGAGCATATCTTTCTATATACCATTCGTCAGGTTCGCCATTACCAATTGTCCACGCCACGCGAAAGCCAATGTGTCCTTCCCTCATCGCAGGAGAAAAACCTTCGCGCTTAAAAACTGTGGCATCTCTCCTATCCCCGCTTGCAAAATTTCCCCCGCGAATTGATTTGTCCGCTGTTTCAGAACCAGTTGAAACCGGATTTAAAGGCGAGAGCGTTGAATACATTGAAGAAGAAAATACATCGAGACACCATTCAGATACATTGCCTCCCATCGCGCGACATCCCGAAGGACTAATATCTCCATCGAAGAATTCTGGATATCCTGGACCGCCTGCAAACGGGTCAGAATCACATTGTTGGGGGTCAGAAATATTCGCTGTAAGCGTATATTCTGGAACACAGAATTCATTTCCCCAGGGGAAAATATCGCCGTTCATCAATCTTGCCGCAACTTCCCATTGAGCTTCAGTTGGCAACTGCCCGCCCATCCAGTGAGCGCAGGCAACTGCTTCATAATAGCTGACACCCCTCACAGGATAAGCACCGTCTCCGCAGGGAACTGACGGAGCTGTCCAGCCACCTGTAATTCTTGCATTCCATCCCGCAAGGGTATCCCCTGACGAGGAAAGTTCATTCCCATATAATCGCCAATATGTGCTGTCGGAATATCCACCGACATCAATAAACTGCGAATACAACGAGCAGGGAACTTCTACGGTCATAATGTCAAATGTATCGACGAAGACCCACACAGACGGAGTGCACTGCGATATAAATTCTGGCGGTGCCCCGAGCGCAGAAAGAAGACCAGTGTCCCCATCATCCGCGCCAATTGGATACCAACCGCCAGGGATGCGAACTTTATTGTCGCCAATTGTAGCTATGTCAATCGTTCTATCTGGAATTATAGGCGTCCAGCGAACTGAAATCGAACAGCACGCAGGCACAGAAAATGTGTATGATGTATCCGCAAGAATCACATCACTCATCAGAGAAGAATCTCCGCATCCCAGAACTTCCACATACGCACCGCCATCTTCCGCAAAAAAGGATAAAACCACATTACTGCTGTCCTGCTGAACATCAACGGAAAAGTCCGCAGAGGACAGTGAAAACATCAACAGCAATATTACAGATATTAAATATACCGACCTTTTCATATCAAAACCCCTCGGGTTATTTTACAAGATGGATGTTGAGCGAGAATTTTTCGCTTCCCGCAGTCATAACAGCAATATATGTCCCGGATGGAACAGGATTATTACGGAAATCCCGACCATCCCATACAAATCTAATAACCGAAGCAGGAACATATCCACTATACAATGTCTTCACGATATGTCCGCCGTCATCATAGATATCGAGAGAAATGTTTTGGGATTCAAACAGTTCAGCCTCTATCCACACATTCGTATTAAATGGATTTGGATATGCTCCCACAAGAGCAGTTCTTTCTGGTTTTGTATGTTCGAACTGCATAATATCCGCATCATATACCCAGACCAGAATTTCAGCGCTCGCCTCTGCAAGTCCATCGGTAACCGAAACTTCCAATGTATCGGGGTATCCGGGGAAATTCTCATAATTTATCGAGGCAGCAAGCTCCAAATTTTCGCCGACAGCGGACAGCTCATAACTTTCAACATTTGTAATTTCGTAATTAACCCAGTCAAGCGGGTCGCCATCTACATCATCGAAATCGCTCAATCTTGCGGCAATGGTATCACCTCCGCTGGGAAGCCATATCTCATAAGGAAGCGAAAGAATAAGCGGAGCGTGATTAGGCACGGAAATCGAGACCGCAATTGTATCAACCGAATGACAGTCGGAATAATATATGAAATCCGTGTAATCACCCTGCGGAATTGCGGAAATATCGGCAGTTATGACGCCGCTCTCACCGTTGACAACCAGCCAGAACAGACTTTCAGCAGACCAGAACCCGCAATCGCATTCGCTCTCGTCGTCTCCGGCAAGTTCAAAACTTATGTCGAAACAATATATGCCATCCAGAGTTATCGTTCCCGCTGTGCCATCAAATACAGGGGAAACGCAGGAAAAGCCAAATGTGCTGTCAAACCCGGTGATACCGGCAAAAGTGTTGTCCACAGTTATCACCACTTCGAGAGTTTCCGTCAGCGAGCAGGCGGAATTGTCGTGCACGAGGACAACAACTTCGTTATCTCCCACATCGCAGTTCGTGGGGCAATCCCAGGTTAAATGCCCGGAAGAATCTATCGAAACATCATCTGGCGCCGATAAAATTTCCGTCCACCAGCCATCGCCATCTGTGTCGGTTATGCGCCCCGAAAGGTCGAGAGCAAATGGACAATTATCCTCCGTGGCGCTCACATTGTAAGGCGAAGACACAATCGGCGGCTCATCAACCCAGAATGTATCACTTTCGCAATAACTACACGCAGTATCACAGGAATACACACACAACTCTATCACCAGTTCTCCGGCAGATTCGGGCGTATATGTGAAGACGGAATCGCTTCCCAGACAGGGCGGCGGCAATGAACCATCTGTTCCCCAGCAGAAATGGTCGTATTCGTCCGCATTAACGATGTGAAAAACGGCTTCTTCGCCAATTGCAAGCGTTCCTGGGGCACATTCATTTTCTACAGAAACCACAGGCGGAGAAATCTCGCACACCAACAAATCAGCATAGGCGGTATCGCAACACCAGGGGACATCCTCCATACACACCACAACAGCGAAGGTATATTCTCCTGGGTCTGCAACCCAACCGGGCACAAAAGTTTCACATCCCGTTGAACAACAAGGCGCTCCGCCATCGAGGGGCCAGAAATCACCATCGACAACATTGTAATAATTATAACAAAGATTTATCCCCTCACAGTTGGAATAAGACTCGGAAGCATCGAGAGTTATCGGGACATCCCGACATATTGAGTCGTCTGGGGAGATGCTCAATAGAGCGACAGGATGACGAATGGTAACGCGCGCAGAAATTTCTTCCGCACAATCGGTTGCGTTCCATAGGGCAAATCTATACTTAAGCATTCCATCAGACAGAACAGGATATCCGAAAATCGGCGGCAAAGTTGAAACAGGCGCCCAATCGAAGAGAGTATCTTCTCCTCCAGCAAAATCATATACCACCTGACATACAACGGAATCCATCGCACTATCAGGCTGTATATCAAAACTATCTATAACAAATAAATCAGGCATCAAATCGCCATAACACAATATCGTATCCATTGCAAATCCAGATATATCCACCGGAACAATCACCATATCGGAAGAATCTTTTCCCTCGGGGCAATCATCACACCAGGCAAAAACACGATAATAGGATGTGTCCATAATCGGTGCGGTGCACAATTCTGCATCGTCGAGTGGGATTATTTCCGCCGTCCACAGCGAACCGTCAGCGGAAAAGCGGTATCCGAAACGCATTTCATCATCACAATAATATGGGATAGCACCCAAATCTATACAGCGAGAACATCCCCGAACGGCGAAAACACTATCCCTTACGGAAACATCAACCCATTTCACAGGAACATTCAACACAGCATAACTGGAACACGCCGCAACAGTATCCATTACCCAGACGACATAAACTCCCGCGGATTCCACTGTATCAACAGCATAGGAATTTTCACCAAAGTAAATGGAATCGCCAGCAGGGTCGAAGAACTTGTAAATCACTTCACCTGGTGGGTCAATCACACTGCCGGATGCATCGAGCAAAATAGGACTGCCCATACAAACGGGAATTGGCTCTCCCTGTAAATCTGCTGTAATATCCGACTGACGAACCCACAGGCTATCCTTCGCATAGCAACCACAATCCGTCGTTACAACCGCAAATGCCAGATAATCGCCAGCATCATCATATCTATGGACAGCGACAAAATTCCCCGACACATCAGTCGTATCCACAATTTCCCATACGCCATCGCCAAAATCAAATAAAACAGAAGAAATCGCCGCTCCCGAATCTGAAAAAACCGTAAAGACGACATCACTGCCAAGACAAGCACCAGAATCGCTGAATGTGAAGAAAGCCTCCGGCAGAATTGACACATCAACGGAATCGCGGTGAACACATCCATAACAATCGATGAAAGTGAGATATGCCTTAAATGAAGTGTCCGCAATGTATGTGGCACAAATCCCATTAACATAACTGCCAGGCAGTGTCCAGAAAACATTGCCGGAATCCAAACCATCACACAATTCTCCGCCGAGACAGAACGAGAGCGTTTCACCAGGACAGAACGCAGAACCGCTGTCGTGAGGCATACTTCCATCAACCAGAATCTCATAATCCACACAGGGAACAATAATTCTAAAACTGTCTATCGCACCCACAGGACAGGTCGAATTTGCAACATAATATACCGTCGTTGTCCCGCAAGCCGTAGCGCAGAACTCGAATGTATCCTGCACCCAACCAAGAGAATCGTGAACTGTGGTATCGCTGCGACAGAACAGCGTCTCGCCCAAATCAGTTATGAGACAATGCTCGTATGGGAAATATGTCTGAACGACGAGAGTTTCGCATATATCTTCGCAAACCTCGAAAACCTCGTCATCGACCACATCTGTGGGAAGAAGCGTGAATGTGGTGCATATAGGCATCGGACAAGGGTCATAAAGCGTATCGATAACACCAGGATTTAGCGAATCCGGTGCGGAATAAATCTGATGGTCGGGGATAATACATATATTTGTGTCAATTACTTCTCGATGTGAAAAAGCATTATTCACAGCAAGTGTTCCACCGACGAAGCTCCAGAAAAACGCCCCTCTAACTTCAAGCCACTTCGCGAAAAGCGTTCCCGATAGTTCGGGACAAATCGTCAGCCCGGATGAACCAATATATGCGCTATCTGGCGGATAATGAAACACCCAGAGCGATGTATCGGCAGCCACTATTCCCCCACTATCCGCTCTGATATATACGGAATCCCATCCAAAAACCCATTCGCCGGTTCCAGCATCCCGGTATGCGTTGTTGCAAATCTGCGGCAAAACTGCGGGCGTCGGCGACGAAATATCATACCAGGTCCCCGAACTTCCCGTCGCCAGTTCCTCAAGACGACTGTAAATATAAACGCTATCGTAAACATATCCCGGGTTCAGCGTGTCGTGGCAGATGTCGAGTTCAAAACATTCATACGGACAGAGATATACAGGAAGCCAGTTGACACACAAATCCTGCGCCAGCGCAATTTCACTTGCTATCAATATAAATAGAAGAGTTAATATGATTTTTAATTTCATAATATATCTCCAGAATGTGATTTCTGAACTTACAATCTGCCGTTATAATACACACTGATTAGTTCACATTTGTGCATTTCCATACTCCACCGATGAATACGCAGATTTTATCCTGTGGTGTAACTGTGTCTTGCCAAATAATCATATCGCCATTTTGCGCGGTGAATGGTAATCCAACAGGCGTAGCATTTGCACCGCTATATATTGTAACATTTAATGCGGTGCCAGCAGTCACTCTCGTTGTAGCACTAAAGCTATTGGCTGAAATATCGGTTGTGTTGTCGATATCCGCGCCTGTTATCGTGCCATCTGCGATTTCAGCGCTTTCTATCGAAGCACCGAGATACGAAGTCGCTGCAGGTAGAGTTGCCGCAGTGTGATTATGGCTATCATCGGCAACAGTAACAGCACCTGCTCCACTAACCGTCACATCTCCGCTGAACCAGGTGTTATCAATAGATACAGTTGTCGCGGCACTGCCATCATACGAGAAAGCAGAAATTCCGTTGCCATTGGACAAAGTTGAATGCGTATGGTCGCTCCTCGCCACGGTAGTTGCCGAACCCGTTCCGCCAAAATTGACCACAAGTTGATTTCCCGAAAAAGTCAATCCATTACCAGCATTTACCGATATTGCATCCGCGGACACAGAAATACCATTACCTGCACCGACATCGAGTGTTGCGGAGAATCCATCGCCGAGAGCATCAGCGACCATATCGCCAGTTAAACCATTTCCAGCATTAATAGTAGCAGTTTGATTGCCCTCTACCGCTGTATTTGCAACAATTCCGTAGATGACTGCGAGTGGAGAACCTGCGCCACCGGTAAGTCCCGTTCCTGCCACGGATGCGTTCAACTGGTTTTCCGTAATTCCGCCATCTGGAACATACAGTTGATTACTTCCGTTCACTCCGATTGTAGCACCATCCGTCTGAATGGCGAGCTGAGTTCCAGTTCCTCCGGTATTTGTAAGAGCACCATTTGCCGCGACATCAACATCCCAGGTAATTGCCGCAGAACCATCGTAGGCGCCGCCAGTGAGACCATTACCATCCGTATGCGCAGCAATAACAACACTTGCTGCATATCCCGCTGTATCAGCATATAAAGCACTATCGGCATACGCTGAACTATCAGCAAATAATGAACTATCAGCATAAGCTGAAGTATCCGCATAAGAAGCGGTATCTGAAAATACAGCAGTATCGTTTTGAGTGACAACTACCGCATCTCCCGTGCCATCGTTGTAAAAGAGTTCACCGGTGGTGTTGTCAATCCAAAGGGCATTATTCACCCCGGGAGAGGCAGCTTGTGGAGTAAGAACGAGATATGTTGGGTCGATGGCGCCGGCAACAGTGAGTTTCCCGGTAATATTCACATTTCCATCGACGAGAAGGGAATCATCAATTCTTCCCGCGCCGGAAATCCAGAAATCCGCAGTTTGAGCGGCTGTGTTTTGATTTTGTATATAATCGGTATCGCCAGGTGGAACATCGGAAACGGTGGATGCTATTCGTGCGCTATCGCAATTATTTGCGACGAAGGCAGTTCCAGCTGTATCTGCGAACCACGAAAAATCGGATGTGTCAGCCCAGAACGCGCTATCAGACCATACGATATATCCAGCGGTATCAGCCCAAACTGAGCTATCAGACCAGACAACATAGCCCGCTGTATCCGCCCAGATGGAACTGTCCGCCCATTCAGCATAAACGGAAAATCCAGATGTATCCGACCACACGGCGCTATCCGACCATACGACATAAGCTGCTGTGTCAGAATATATCGACTGCACGGCAGAATCAGAAAGATGAGCGACAAAGGATGTCCCGGCAGTACTCGAATACCAGGAAAAAATAGATGTATCCGCAAAAGTGCTGGAATCTATGTGCGTAATGGCAATGTAAAATGCGGTATCTGCATAAACAGCACTATCTGAATGAAGAGAATAGACACAGGTATCACAATAAACTGCGCTGTCAGCATATTCCGAAATTCTTGATGAATCTGCAAATGCAGAAATTCTCGTGGTATCAGCATACGAAGAAATCCTCGAACTATCCGCAAACGCCGAAATCCTGGAAGAATCTGCAAAAACACTAATTCGAGACGAATCTGCGAACGCGGATATGCGAGTGCTGTCCGAAAAATTAGCAATCCTTGTGGAATCTGCAAATCTTGCACTGTCCGCATAATCCGCCGTCGGTATTGTATCATCTATGGTTATAATGTGTATATCTGCCGTTCCATCGTTATAGACAAGAGAACTATCGAGGGCATCCACCCATAAAGCATTCGATACGCCAGGTGGTCCTGTCTGAGGAGTCAGGGCAAGATATGTCGGGTCAATTCCGCCTGCCACAGTGAGTTTCCCCGTAATATTCGCATTCCCATCGACGAGAAGAGAATCATCAATTCTTCCTGCGCCGGAAATCCAGAAATCCGCAGTTTGAGCGGCTGTGTTTTGATTTTGTATATAATCCGCATCGCCAGGTGGAACATCGGAGACGGTGGATGCTATGCGAGAGCTATCGGATGTTGCCGCAACTCTGGCACTATCAGCATACGCTGATGTCCTTGTGCTGTCAGAGAACCAGGCAAAAGCACTTACTCCCGATGAATCTGACACCAATGCGTGTCCGGCTTCGTTCGCCCAGTTGGCAGAATCAGCGCTATCTGCCCAGCTCGTTCCGAGCGTCCTGAATGCGGTTTCCGCAATATGTGCCCAGCCAGCCTGGTCAGCATAAGTAGAATGCCCATCATCAGGAGCGGCAGAATATTCGGCGAGAGAATGAACCGTGTCATCCGATGAAAATATCAATACTCGATTTCGTTCAGAACGAAAAGACATCGGAATGGGCAAATCCCCCGGCGAAATAGAATCATATTCTCCATCGAAGGTCGATGAGTAAAGAATCCTGCCATCTTCTGACACCACTTTAATTACTAAACTTTCGCCATACAATAAGCAGATAAATAACGCTGATAAAATACCAACAATCCAGAAAAGCCCGTTTTTCATAATATCCTCCCATTTTTTCCTATGAAAATGCAATAGATATATTATGAATGCAAACTATAAATGTCAAGTCCTTTTTGTAATTTAATGATACACAAGAAATTATAAAAATTAAAAAGCAACACTATCTAAAGAAGTATTTGATGTATTTTCTCTATTTGCTTAATTATCTTAATGTTATAAAAACCAAATAATCAGATTGACAATTTGATAATTGTTTATTAGGTTATTTTCAAATATGGAAGAAAAAGAAAAAATAATTTCTGAAATAAAAAAACTCCGCCGCGAAATCGAACGGCACAATTATCTATACTATGTTCTATCACAGCCAGAAATAAGTGATGCCGAATATGACGCACTCTTCTATAGACTGAAAGAACTGGAAAGCAAATATCCTGAATTCGATGATGAAAATTCTCCAACACACCGAGTTGGCGCAGAACCAGCAAAGGAATTTCCCACAGTGGAACACACCACTCCCCTGCTGTCCCTTGATAAAGCGACCACCTATGAAGAATTTCTGGAATTTCACAATCGTGTATTGAAATTTGTGGGTGCAAACGATTTGTTTCAGAGTGTCGAATATACTGCGACGCCGAAATTGGATGGGCTTTCAATACGGTTGAGATATGAGAACGGTGCGCTTATGCTCGGTGCCACCCGTGGCGATGGCTTTCACGGCGAAGATATAACTCAAAACATAAGAACTATCCGAAACCTGCCGCACTATCTTCTGGATGAAGCGGAAAATCTCTCCATAATTGAGTTTCGCGGTGAAGTCGTAATCCACAAAAATGATTTTCAAAGACTGAACGATGAACTGGAAGCGAACGGTGAGAAAAAATTCGTCAGCGCACGAAACGCAGCGGCGGGTTCGCTGCGGCAACTCGACCCGAAAATCACCGCAAAAAGACCACTGCGAGCATACATATACGAAATCCTATACTGCGAAGGTAAAGATTTTAAAAACCATTGGGAACAACTTGCATTCATACGGGATGTTGGACTCCCTGTCGTTCCCGAAGCGGCACTGTGTCCATCGCCGGAAGAAGTTAAAAGATATTTTGAACGAGCGGAAAAAAACAGGGAAAACTTACCATTTGAAACGGACGGCGTCGTCATCAAAGTCAATGACATCGCGTTGCAGGAGAAAATGGGGCTCGTATCCCATCATCCACGCTGGGCAATAGCTTGGAAATTTTCCGCAGAAGAAGTGATAACAACCCTCATCGATGTTCAATGGAATGTGACGAGAAACGGTTTCGTTACGCCTGTTGCAATTATGGAGCCGGTGTTTGTTGCTGGAGCAACCATTTCCAGAGCAACCCTGCACAACGAAGACCAGATTGCAAAACTCGGCATCAAAATCGGAGACAAGATTGTCATCCGCCGTGCAGGCGATGTAATTCCCGAAGTCATTCGCCCGCTTCCCGAACTGCGAACTGGAAATGAAAGGGACATAATTTTTCCAAAAAACTGCCCTGTATGTGGGGCGCCGCTTTTCAAACTGGAAGACGATATATATCGCAGATGCCCAAACAAGTCCTGTCCCGCAGTCATTGCCGAAACGATAAAACACTTCGTATCGCGAAAAGCATTCGACATCGAAGGCATTGGGGATAAACAGGTAGAAACACTTCTTGGGGCGGGATTGATTAGGGACGCAGCAGATTTGTTTCTCTTAAAACCTGAACAATTGATACCCCTCGAAAGATGGGGGAAAAAACTCGCCGAAAAAGTAGTCGCAAACATAAAGGCAAGGAAAAAGATACCGCTGGACAGATTTATTTACGCCCTCGGCATTCCCGGCGTGGGCAGCCACCTTGCAGAAGTGCTGGCACATAATTTCAGGTCAATCGATGCGCTTAAAAACGCATCCTTCGATGAACTTGTGAACATAAACGAAATTGGTCCTGCGACGGCGGAGTCAATAATAAAATTTTTCAGGGACGAACATAACGAAAGACTGCTGAAAAAAATGAAAAAATTAGGAATTGAGATAGAATCACCTGCGGAGGAAGCCACTGAACAAAAACCTCTCGCTGGAAAGACATTCGTCTTCACAGGAACGCTTTCATCTATGAGCCGTTCAGAAGCGGAAAAACTCGTAAAAAAACTCGGCGGAAAAGCATCCTCATCGGTATCGAAAAAGACGGACTTCGTCGTCGTGGGGGAAAATCCCGGAAGCAAGTATCAAAAGGCTATCCAGCTCGGCATAAAAATTCTTTCAGAAGAGGAATTTTTTAAGTTTATTGAGCAGTTCTCGAACTATAATGCTCGATGAGTGCTTTAATAAAAAATTGTTTTTTCCTTGTAAAACAATTGCTCATAGGATAAATTTATATTGAACATACAAGGAGGTTTTCCGATGGCATTCAGCGATAGAGTGCGGGAGCATTTTCAAAAAGAGCTCGACGGCATAAAGGAAGCGGGCTTATACAAAGCCGAGAGATACATAAAAAGTCCGCAGTCGGCAGACATCGTCGTTGAGTATCCCGAAGGCGCAGAACCGAAGGAAGTGATAAATATGTGCGCCAACAATTATCTCGGGCTATCGAGCCATCCTGATGTCATAAAGGCGGCACACGAAGGACTTGAAAAAAGAGGATATGGGATGAGTTCCGTGAGATTTATCTGCGGAACGCAGGATATCCACAGAGAACTGGAAAATAAACTGACAAAATTCCTCGAGACCGAGGACACCATTCTTTTTCCCAGTTGTATGGACGCAAATGTCGGCGTGTTCGAGGCGATATTGACTAAAGAAGACGCCATAATTTCCGACGAGTTGAATCACGCTTCGATAATCGACGGAATAAGGCTCTGCAAGGCAGAACGACACATATACAAACACCTCGATATGAATGACCTTGAAGAAAAATTGAAACAGACTCAAAATAAACGGCTCAGACTGATTGCAACGGACGGCGTATTTTCTATGGATGGTGATGTGGCAAAACTCGACGAAATGACGGAACTTGCTGAAAAATATGATGCAATGATTCTCGTCGATGATTCACACGCAACAGGATTTCTTGGGAAACACGGAAAAGGCACACCCGAGCTTAAAGGTGTTCTCGGCAAAATTGACATAATCACCACCACACTTGGCAAAGCGCTTGGCGGAGCATCAGGCGGATGTGTGAGCGGTAGGAAGGAAATTGTCGAGATGTGCAGACAGCGCGCCCGTCCCTATCTTTTCAGCAATGCGATGCCGCCAGTTGTTGTTGCTGCGGCAAACAAAGTTATGGACATCATTATGACCACAACAGAGCGGCGCGATAAATTAGAGAGAAATACAAAGTGGTGGCGCGAACACCTCGTCGAAGCGGGGTTTGATGTAAAACCAGGAGAAACACCAATTGTTCCAATTATGCTTTACAACGCAAAACTATCGCAGGACATATCGAACGACCTTTATGATAAGGGAGTTTACGCAATTGGCTTCTTCTATCCCGTAGTTCCAAAGGGGCAGGCCCGCATAAGAACGCAAATTTCAGCGGCTCACGAAATACATCATCTCGAAAAGGCGCTCAAAGCATTTGTCGAAGTTGGAGAAAAATATAATATTCTCGGGAAAAGCAAACAGGAAATCATCGATATGTATGGGTTATAATCAATGCAAGGGCGGGTTTTTTTATTGAAAAAACCCGCCCAACTATTGCAGGTAATTCTGTTCGGGAAAAATCGTCTTGGAGAGATGATGACGGTAAAAAAAATGTTTTTATTGTCCCTTTTATTCGCAATATTGACTTCGGTTTCTGCACAAACTGTGCTCGATTCTGTTCTTGTGGATTCTGTCGTCGTGGATTCACCGTGCATACTCGGTTGTATATATCATTCGTCATATTCAACCTGCTATCACAGTTTTGGTCTATACTTCCCCGATTCAATAGAACTTATAGACGATGACCACCTTTATTCACCCTTTATAGATACATTTTTACTCGGGACTTATCCTGCGGGAACACATCTTATATTTTATATGAATACCATTCCGGGAATTGGTCCCTGCGACCATTTCACGAGACTGGATACATCCGACGAGTACTGCCATATCTACCAATTGGGCGAAAACCACTGGGAACTCGCCTGGGAAGATTGGCTTGACCATAGTTTTGATGACATCGTATTCGAAGTTTTCTGTGTAAATGTTTGTGCGCCAGCATCGGCAATAATACTATGCGGTCCTTGCGGGGGATTTACAGGGTGCGAAGACCAGGAAGTATCCTTTCTGATAGTGGACACCACGGGAATAGCAATCGACACCACTCGAATGTGGTTCACTATCGAAATAAATCATCTTTCTGGCAATGTAGATACAATATATCTTTCGACACCATCGGACAGCATACATTTCGATTTCATTTCATCCTCAGGCGACACGGTCTTTGCGCTATTGCAAAATTTCAATTTTTTAAGTGGCGACAGCGTTGTGGTATCTCTTGACTCTGTCTATAATATAAATAATTGTTTAACAACATTTCATTAAAAGGAGCTTCTATGAACAGGTTCATCTTTGTTATGTTGACTGTATTTTTCCTTTTGATTTCAGTTTCCTTTGCACAGTCTCATTCTGGAGGAAAAAATTCTTCTCCAGAGACATACCACCGCTCCGCTAATAAACACTGGAAACCGATGCTCGATGCTTCTATCGGATTGGGGGTGCAGAGCGAGGCAGGACTTAAAATGAACATCGGCGGCATGATACCAATATCGCTTGTGGATAATTTATACATCCGCACATCTATAATCAGCCTCTGGGCGGGAAACTGGACGACATTATACTTCGGCACAGGTTCAAATGCCGACATCGTCTATTTCATCCCGCAGAAAAAATTCGACCCATACGCATTCATAGGGCTTCACCTCAACGCGATGAGCGGATTTACTCAGTTCACGACGCAGTTCGGCGGCGGAGCGCAGCTGAAACTGAAAAACAGCCCCATCAAGCCGTTTGGGGAAATTGGACTTGGAATTATATCCGCTGGCGAAACCGATATATCATTTTCGATGATGTTCGGCGCAAGAATAGAACTGTGATGAAGCAGAAAGTTATAACTACTATTTACAAAGCGCCTGACCCAAAAATTGCCCTATAAAAGTCGATAAAAAAACCCGACGAACATCGTACGGGCACTATATCGCCCAAAAATCATACAGTCTGTTCAGAATTAGTCCACGCAGATATTTCGCGGCAGGATATAGTCCATAGGATTGACTGGTTTTCCGCCGACGCGGACTTCGTAGTGGAGATGAACGCCTGTTGCGCGGCCTGTTCTTCCGCATTTGCCGATGACATCTCCGCGCTTAACTCTCTGCCCTGGTCTAACAAGAAATTCATCAAGGTGAGCGTAGCGGGTTTCATACCATATATGGTCTATTATAACGACCTTTCCGAAACCGTGTTCCCATTTAGCCGTCTTAACTCTACCATCGGCGGTCGCATATACTGGGGTTCCCTTTGGAGCGCATATATCGACCCCTTCGTGCATACGCCAGGTGCCCGTGATTGGGTCCAGCCGCTTACCAAAAGGAGATGAGAAAAATCCTTTCATCGGCTTTATTGACGGAGTATGCCTCAAAATCTTTTCGCGCTGCTTGAACTTCTTTTCCACATCCTTTAAAAATTTAATTTCCTGCCTTGCAACAAATCTCAGACTATCAATTCGATACATAAAATTTGCACCAGATACACTTTCATCATCATCAAAATCCACGAGTTGCCTTCCGCCAACAGCATACCCATATTCAGGTTTTTCAATTCCCGCAGAAGCATATAACATTTCATTCATACTGGATAATGTTTTTATCTCGTCGGAGAGCGAATCAGTCATAACATACAGGTTCTTTAATTCCCTCTGCATACATTCCCGTTCATTTTCAAGAGATGACAATTTTAAAAAGTCAGAAAAGTGCCAGATATTCCATCCAAGAAGTGCGAAATTAAACATCAGAAATAAGCCAAGCAAAACGAGAGTTGTCATAAATGTTTTGCCGCTAATTCTGACCTGTCTCGGAGAACGAGAATCTTCGGGAACCAATATTACGCGGAAATCTTTCATAACTTTATAAAATATAACCAGAAAAAAATAAATCAAGAAAAAAGTTAAATAAGAGTCTGCAACTAATTTTGTGTAATTGCTAAAACTGGCATTGTTATTAGTTTTCTGGCACTGTTTTTGTTATTGAATGCGCCGAACCAATGCGTTCTTCTTCTGATATGTGCGAATGTTGTTTCGACCGCATTTGTTGTCCGGATGCTCCGCCAGAGGTGTCTTGGGAATTCGAAGAACACGATTG
>JAGHAI010000234.1 GCA_021161555.1 bacterium | reverse complement strand
GGGAAAAACAATAAAAAGCGACTTTAACAGATGAGAATATCAGAATACACAAATTCGCTGCGGGATAACTGGAACAATTTTTTAAAAAATTCCAACAATGGAACAATTTTCGCCCATCAGAGTTTTTTCGATTATCATCCACCTGAGAGGTTTAAGCACAGGCATCTTATGTTCTATGATGCGAAGGGCCTTGTAGCATTGTTTCCCTGCGCCGAAGTAGAAAGGGATGGCGAAAAAATACTCGTTTCTCATCCTGGGGCATCTTTCGGCGGGTTCGTGCTTAGAGAAAAAACTGGAATTTCAGAAGCGCTCTCGCTTGTGGATGAGTTGCTGAGATTTGCAAAGGATAAAAACTATTCGGGCGTTGAAATGACACTACCGCCGTGGATATATTATAAATTTCCCGAAAATCACATCGATTTTGCACTTTTCAATAAAGGCGCAGGACACAGGAAGCGAGAACTAACCGCCGTTGTGCCAATTTACGATGACTTTGAGAAAAACATTTCGTTATTCCGCCCCACCGCAAGAACCGCTATGAGAAAGGCGCAGAAAAACGGAATAGAGATTCGTCAGAGCGAAGATTTTGTGGCATTTTACAGAATTCTTGAAAAAAATCTTTCAATGCGGCACGGCGTCGCACCAACTCATACAATCGACGAAATAATTCGCCTGAAAGAACTGCTGCCCGAAAACATCGAACTCATATCGGCTTTTTTAGATGATAAAATGATTGCGGGAACTTTGTTATTCATCTGCAATGAAAGAACAATTCTTGCGTTTTACATAAGTCAGGACTACGAACATCAAAATCTCCGACCGCTCAATTTATTATTTGCAGAAGTCATAAGATGGGCATCGAAGAAAAAATTTAGATGGCTCGACTTTGGAACATATACATTGAACAATGTTCCAAACCTCGGACTGGCAAGATTTAAGGAATCCCTCGGCGCAAAGGGAATTTTTCGAGATACACTCTTCTATCCAATAAGTTGAAAGTTTTTTTTAATACTATTGAAATAAGCCTGCGATATATTATAGTTTCAGTGAACAACCGCTCAAATTATGAGGCGAAGGAAAAAGCATAGGATAAATATAGGACCTGCTGTCGGTAGAATTATGTGGGCTCTTCTATTTGCAACGGCACTCATTCTTCTGACGCCCACTCCCGAGCGGGATACTGGACCTCCGCCAAAAATCGAAATAAAGGACGACTTCCTGGCTACACCGACGAAATATGACAGGTTTAGAAACTACTTACGAAATCACGGTTTTGCGATTACCCGAGACCAGCTGCCCCTTCTAATCGAGGTGAGCAAAAGACAGGTCGAAGGAAACCCGTCTGAAATAGCCGAAAAACTCTCCCAAAAAGGATATCAAATAACCGACGAGAAAATAAAAGTGATACTTCACACCTTCGGTGGAAAATACATCGCAGAATACAATCCAGAATGAAAATCGGGCTGTGCATAAATACACAACCCGATAGATTTCACAAAATAATTTTCAAATCTCTATTGCCTGCTAAGGTATTTATCGATACCTCTTGCCGCAATTTTTGCTGCACCCATCGCTTCGATAACTGTCGCAGCGCCAGTGACTACATCTCCGCCGGCGAATATTCCAGGGCGGGAAGTCATACCGGTTTCCTTATCTATAACCACTGTTCCCCACTTTGTGGTTTCCAGACCTGCTCCCTGCATAATCAACGGATTTGGCGATGTCCCTATCGCAATCACGACCGTATCGAAATCAGCAATATAGTTCGACCCCTCAATTGGGACAGGCCTTCTTCTTCCAGATTCATCGGGTTCTCCAAGTTCCATCTTAATCAGCTCAATTTGCTTCACCCAGCCTTTCTCATCACCGATGTATCTAATAGGATTTGTGAGCAGGTCGAAAATTATACCTTCTTCCTCCGCGTGGTGAATCTCTTCAATTCTCGCTGGCATTTCCTTTCTCGAGCGGCGATAAATCACATGAACTTCCTTCGCGCCATTGCGGAGTGCAGTTCTTGCGGCATCCATAGTGACATTTCCACCGCCAAGAACGGCAACCCGTTCGCCAACCCAAAGAGGAGTGTCATATTCAGGGAAAAGATACGCCCTCATCAGATTGTTCCGCGTCAGGAACTCGTTTGCAGAATAAATTCCGTTCAGATTTTCACCGGGTATGTTCATAAACCTGGGCAATCCTGCGCCTGTGCCGAGGAAGATGGCTTCGTATCCCATCTCGAAAAGTTCGTCGAGCGTCAATGTCTGCCCGATTACCACATCGAGTTTCACTTCCACGCCGAGTTTCAGGACATAATCGACTTCGGCATCGATGATTGAATTCGGCAGACGAAATTCAGGTATTCCATACCGCAGAACGCCGCCGGTGTCGTGGAGTGCTTCGAAGATTGTGACCTGATATCCCATCTTGGCGAGGTCTCCAGCGCAGGTCAATCCAGCAGGACCGGCGCCAACTACAGCCACTTTCTTCCCTTTTGATTGAGCTACATCAGGCATTGTGACGCCAAGCTTTTCCCGCTCATAGTCTGCCACATATCTTTCCAATCTTCCGATTGCAACGGGTTCAAATTTCTTGGCGAGGACACATTTTTCCTCACACTGCGTCTCCTGAGGACAAACTCTTCCACAGATTGCGGGGAGAGAATTCGTGGACTTGACGATGTCTATTGCTCCACGCAAATCTCCTTCCACTATTTTCTTTATAAAACCGGGAATATCAATTTCAACAGGACACCCTTCAATACAGGTTGGATTTGGACATTGAAGACATCTTTTGGCTTCTTCGAGGGCAAGTTCAGGCGTGAGACCCAGCGCAACTTCGTTAAAATTCTTCCGCCGTTCCATAGGGTCTTGTTCCGGCATCGGCATTTTTTTGGGAACAATCTTTGCCATATTTTCCTCCTTAAAATTTTTTTCAAAAGATAGAACTTTACTTACCCATTAATTTTCTATATCGCTCAAGCGACTCTCTCTCCTGTGGAATGAAACGGGAATTTCTGTCCTCCATTTCCTTCCAATCTACGAGATGCCCATCGAATTCGGGACCATCGACACAGGCAAATTTAGTCTCGTTCCCCACGGTAATTCTGCAGGAACCGCACATACCAGTGCCGTCAACCATTATCGTATTAAGACTGACATAGGTCTTTACGCTATATTGCTCAGTCAATGCACATACAAATTTCATCATCGGAATTGGACCTATTGCGAGGACATAGGCAATATCATCGGATTTTTCCGCGAGAATATCCTTCAACTGGTCGGTGACAAATCCCTTTCTGCCAAAACTTCCATCATCCGTTGTGATGTAAAATTCATCCGAATATTTTTCCAGCCTGTCGCTCCAGAAGAGCAGTTCCTTAGAGCGTGAACCCTGAATTGTTATCGTATAATTTCCGTTCTCCTTAATTTTTCTCAATTCAGGAAATATAACGGCAGTTCCAACGCCGCCACTTACGCAAACGACTTTCTTATCCTCTTTTCTCCCGTGGTCGGAAGGAATCCCAAGTGGACCGACGAAATCTGCAATCACATCGCCAGCGTTGAGTGTGGCAAGTTCTTCTGTGCTCTTTCCAACTTCCTGGAACACTATTGTCACAGTGCCTTTTTCCCTGTCAAAATCGGCTATGGTGAGAGGAATGCGCTCGCTATATTCTCTCATTCGGAGAATTATAAATTGACCTGGCTGACCCTTTCTCGCAACAAAAGGAGCATCAATTTCCATAAGGTTGATTCGAGGCGCGAGAACCTCTTTTCTCAATATCTTATACATATATACCTCCT
>JAGHAI010000052.1 GCA_021161555.1 bacterium | reverse complement strand
TTTCATATTTTTTTGAAGAGGGAAGTTATTTATGCTCTGTTTATATATTTGGAATGTATCTTTAAATATTATCTTTTTGATTTGTAATAGGTTGCGATAAATCTATATTACTTTAAAATAAATACTTGCGCAAACCTATTTTTATTTATATAATTATGCAATGAAAAAATATTCATCAAGGCGATTTTTTTTCAAAAAACCTGTAAGGTCGATAGTTCAGTTATTATTTCTCGTGGTTTTTGTGTTTTTGGTGCGTGTTTTGTGGGGCGCTGCGGGGGCTCACAATCTCTGCCCGTGGGCTTTAGTGGAAGTCCCCGCATTGATGCTGTCTTTGAAGGTCGGAATTTTTTTCGTGGGAGGGGTTATCCTCGGGATTATCGGAATAGCGGCAACGCTGTTCTATCCACGACCATTCTGCGGATGGGTCTGTCCGCTGGGAACGCTCTTTGACTTTCTTGGCGATTTGGGAAAGAAAATCGGTTTCAGCGCAAAACAGATTCCACACTGGCTCAACGAAAAATTACGGTTTTTCTCATACGGAGTGCTGGGCATTCTCGTTATTATGACCTTTTTGACCAAAAGACTTGTGTGTATATATGGTTGCCCCGCATTCTGGATTTGTTCCGCTGGAAGAGTCGCAGTGCCAATTATCACGATAGTTATTCTTGCGGCGGTTTTTATTCTATCCCTGCGCGTGAAAAGAGGATTTTGCCGATACATCTGTCCATACGGTGCGCTGACTGCGCTGTTCGTCCCGCTTTCGATGAAAAAGGTGAGAGGAAATCTCGAAGTGTGCATATCCTGTCGTATATGCAGCAAAGCCTGTCCTATGGGGATTGATTTTCTGCACGACTTCGATGTGAACAGCGCTCACTGCATATCCTGCGGAGAGTGCATCGATTCCTGTCCAAAGCGGACGCTGTTCTGGGGCAATCGCAGAGATTCTTGAACCTTTGTGATGTGAAAACTTTGCTCTTTTTGAAGATTTTTTATTATTGGGAGTGTCTTTTAATTTGAAAGGATTTTTAAGGGCGGTGAAAGGATGTCGGAAAAGATATTGATAATTGACGACGAGGTGAACAATCTCGATGTTCTTCAAGCTCGTCTTCGTGCGAACGACTTCGATGTAATTACCTGCAGCGACCCCGTTGAAGGAATTAAGGTCGCTCACGGTGAAAATCCCGATTTGATTTTGCTCGATGTGAATATGCCGAAGATGAGCGGGTTTGAAGTGTGCAGGAAAATCAAGGGAGATTTTTCCACTGCGCACATTCCAGTGGTTCTTCTGACCTGTATGGACGATGTTTCCTATAAGGTTGAAGGGCTTGAAGGCGGCGCGGATGACTATATGGTGAAGGACCAGATAGATTATCGGGAAATAGCAGCGCGAATAAGGAGCATTCTGCGCAGGCTTCGTTCGAGCAGGTCCGCGAGCCCTCTGACGGGATTGCCGGGAAACGACGATATTATGAGGAGAATAAGTTCCGCAATTGCGCGCAAAAACCCCTTTTCCGTCGCCTATGTCGATATCGATAATTTTAAGCCATTCAACGATAGATACGGGTTTTCTCTCGGCGATAAGGTGATTTTGCTCGTTGCGAAATCACTGCAGAATGCTGTGGCAGAAAAGGGAAGCGGAAACGATTTCATCGGGCACATCGGCGGGGATGATTTCGTCATCATAGGCGACCCCTACAGGATGCGGCAGGTTGCGGCGACGGCGGTGGATGCTGTGAAGAAAAATGCGCCGCGCTTTTATTCCGAAGAGGATAGAAAACGAGGGGGAATCGAAGGACTTGACAGACACGGAGTTAATAGATTTTTCCCGTTTTTCAGCATCACAATCGCCATTGTGGATATCGACCCTTCCCGCGGGAATGTCATCCCCGACCAGATTGCAGATATCGCGTCTAAAATAAAGGGAAAATTGAAAAGCGCTGGCGGAAATGTGTTCGGCGGATATGAAGTGCTTCTCAAAAAATCCTGATGCGGCGGTGTTTCAATATGAAAGTTAACGCTGATATAAATCGCAGAGCGGTGGCTGTTTTGCTCGGTCTGTTTGTGCTATTTTCGGGATGTGTTCCGCTATACTATGAGGATGATAATTCCCCCGATGGATTGTTCAATCGTGGACAACGCACGCTCGAAGAACACAGGTTCAACGAAGCACATTATCTCTACGGAGAACTGGTGAAAAAATATCCCGAAAGCGAGTATGCCGACGAAGCGCTGTATAAAAAGGGTTATCTCGAAGTGTATCTGGGGAAGTATGAGGATGCCCGAAATAGTTTTTCCGCCCTTTTGAAAAAATATCCCGAAAGCCGCTGGCGTTTCGACGCGTCGCTGTGGGATGGCGTTCTCGGAGAACTTTCTGCGTGCAAAAACATAGACGATGAGGCAGGGCTATCGGTTGATGAGAGGAAAGGTGGCGAATTGGATAAAAAATTAAAAATTCTCGAAGCGGAAAACGAGGAACTGCGGGAGCAATTGAGGACATTGAGGAAATTATTGCAGGAATAATTATGAGAGGAACTTTTTTAATATTGATGTCTGGCTGTGTGTTTATTTTTGCGGCGGATTTCACCCTTACTGACGATTGGCACTTAAACGAACTTATGCGCAATCTTGAATTGTGCGGCGATGTGGAGATATTGCGCGGGTTTGAGCCTTATTATGTGAGCGATGTTCTCGGGGCGGCTGATAAAAATCCCGATGCCTTCTGGGTTGAGCGAGCGGAAAGACTATCTTCGCCGTACAATGTGAAAAATCGTGGATTTATCCTTTGGACGCCTGGCGTATGGGGATACAGAACGAATGAAAAAAATTGGCGAACATTCGGCGTTATGCGTTTTGGCGTTGGTGGAACATATAGAAAATGGTCTGTGTGCGGTATATATCGTCTCGACAGCGGATACTATGAAGACCCTGATTATTACGGCGCGAGATGGGAGCGCGTTGCGGGAAAATCTGACCAGGTCTATTTGAGGTGGTCTGACGGTGATTATTTCGTTCAGGGCGGCAGGGATTATTTGAGGCTCGGTCTCGGTATGGCGCTTGCGGGGAGAAAGCCCTTTGAAAAGATTACGGCGGGGTTCAGAATCGGCAAAAATTTCAAGCTGCTGTGGTTCGTTGGGCAACTGGACGAATATGTCGTGCTGACCGATACGAGCAAGACTGTGTACAACAGATTTCTCGCTGGACATCGTGCGGAGTTGTGCTGGCGTCATTTTGAAGTGGGTTTTTCTGAGTTTATTATTTTCGGCGGCGTCGGAAGGCGAATAGAATTGTATTATCTTATGCCGCTGTATGCCTTTCACGGTGAGCAGTTAAATCACAGATGGGACGACAACACCCTGTGGAGTCTCGATTTTAAGGTTTTGTTTCCACCGTTTCGGCTTCGCGCGGAAGGAATTCTGGACGATTTTCAAATTGAACACGAGACAGCGGCAGATAGAGAACCTGCGCAATATGGTTTCGCCGTTCAGGGCGACTTTGCAGCAGTGAATTCCCCTCTGTTTTTAAGCCCGTTTGTCCGATATGAACTGGTGAGCAACCGCACATATAATCAGAAGCTGCCGTGGAATAGATTTCTTTATGAAAGCAAGCCTCTTGGCGCTGAATACGGAAACGATTACAGGCAGTTTTCCTGCGGAGCCGATTATATGGGTTCATTTTACGGCGGAAAGCTCAGCTTTTACTATCGCCAGAAAGGGGAAGGACGCATAGATGACAGGTGGGCGGAGCCGTGGCTGGATGACCCGAATTGGAGCGAAAAATTTCCGTCCGGGGTGGTTGAAAATCATATCGGGACGAAATTTTCTATGTGGGCAGATGGCATAAATCTGGATTTTTTGGGTATTTCGACGCAATTTTCAGCAGGAATTTCTGGAATGTGGGAGAGGGTGGAAAATTTTGACCATCAGGATGGCAAAAACGCAGATGTGTGGGAAATTATGGCGGAATTTCGCACGAGAATATGGTCCAACCTGTTCTGAATATTTGTGAGTTTTTTTCTTGACATTATCGGGATAATGAATATTTTTTATAAAACATTTGCTTTTTTAATTTTTTCGGCGAATAATTTAAAAAGTTTCTTGACAATGTATGATAATGTAATAGATTTGAACATTGCTTTGCGGAGTGGCTTTGAACCACTTTGTTATGTATAGCGGGGCATAGTGGTGTCCTGTCGATTGTATTTGATTTTTGGCTGTTCATTAAAAAGTTGTGATATTGTAATTGTGAATTTTTGATGTGGGATTTCTGTGTTGATGTGGTGAGTTGTTCTGGTTGAGAAAGCATTAAGGAAATGAAAAATAACCACAAGGAGGTAGGACAGTGGAGAGCAGTGTAGGAAGGCTGTTTGGAGTGTTGAAAAGTATAACCCTTTTCCGGAAGGAGAAGCGTATGAGAGTCAGAGGAGCAGTAGTGCTGATGCTGGTCGGACTTCTCGCGTTCACCGGAGTTTTGTTTGCTCAGGGAACCGGGAGTGACTGGCAGTATTTCAATGTGTTCAACCTGTGCTACGGGGGCTATGGAACGCAGATCCCCAGCAATTACAACACAACTTTCACGACAGTGTCCAGTTATACTCCCACGAGAGGTGCCTTTTTGCCAACATTCGCTCCAGCAACTCGGAAGTGGGATACCTACATGAGAGATCCTGTCGTAACCGAGACTGGGGTATATGGTCTCTGGGGTATTGACGAGGTTCACTCTCTTCAGGAGGTTTTGATTCAGCCTCGTAAGGACAGGGCGGTGTTGAGGTTTGATGTTCTGGCAGCTTCCCATACTATATATATAGCTGCTATAAGGCTTACCTTGTGGGGAAGCGCGGATTTCGATCCCAATGAAGACCTTGCGCCGCTGCATCCCGATTCAGCAAAAGAGCAATTTGGTGTGACTGATGCTGAAAAGGATTATTATACCGGTGTTCAGGTTTATGTGGATGAAGATAGTTTTGATATATTTGATTCTTTGGATATTGCTGGGCATGTTGAACATTTGAAAACTGATAGTTTTGCTTATTATTTCGATCTTGGTACTCCCGGGGATTTTTCAACTGCTGATACTATAATTATATTTGATCCATATCCTGAATCGGATGATATAGCATCGCTTAAATGGATACTGGTGGATACAGAATCAGTTTGTATGGATGCGGGGTGTACTGATGTTCGAGAATATAAAAAATGGCAGGCTGTAATACCGCTTCAAACCGAAATTTCTATACCTCCTCAATATAGCTGGCACGGGGAGCTTCCTTTCAAGAGAATATGGATTGCGCTTCGCTCGGCAGGGTGCCACGATTGCGATACATCGGCAACTGGGACAGGCATTGAAGGTATGTCTGTTCTTGACACTTTCTTTGTTGGAATTGATACTGTTGCTGATGTTATCTGCTATATAGACAATGCTTATCAGCGTAGATGCCTGCCTCCTCTAGGATATGCTGAAGTTACTCCAACTCCAGATAGTCACGCCCCCACAAATCCTCTTTATGAGAGATGGGCTCGTTCGGAATACATTGTCGGGCAGGATACAATCAAGCCATACATTTATGCGCTTTATCCCAACAATGTGGTCGGTTCAAATGGTCCTCATTCGGACTGCTTCAATATCGACGGGCATACATCTCCTTATGGAGACCTTCTAACCGAAGACCACGAATGGAATTCAGAATCATCTATGCCTTCGACATATTCCGATATGCTGGACTACACCGATGCGGTCGCCTGCAATGACTGCGATGGTTCTGCTACGGTATATCCTTATATATATACTGCTGATTCCATTCAGTTGATTTCGTTCATCGCTCAGGACAGACAGACCTGCATCGATTCTGCCTGGGTTGAAATTCGTTATTTGAACTGCGGTAATTTCCCTCCTCGTGTGGATACCGTTTTCTTCCGCAACCCGATGCAGTTTGCTTATGACAATCAGAATGGTGGTCATGGAACTGGCTGGGAAACATATATTAAATCTGATGGAAATGACCTGCTCTGTGGTTATGAGCGAATTTCGGGCTGGGGAACGCAGGTCGAAGCAGGTGTTGAACACGATATAGATGGTTGCGGTGTCGATTCCTTCTGGATTGCTGTTGGGAACGGCACTGGTGCCGATGATTATCTCGACCCGTTCCTCGATGGAGCGCTTGTTCAGGTGAAAGTGCGCGTGTTCAACAGGAACGACCACTTTGGTCCTGCGTTTGAATATGCTACTTATTCCGATACATCGTGGCAGTTCATAGTTGACCTGTCCGGTCCCAATGCTACACTTGTCTGTCCCAATAACTATGCCGACGAAGGTGAGCCTGGCACTTCCACATATTGGCTTGACGACGAAACGCGCGAGTTCCGTGATTACAGTGGAACAGGCTGGGCTGATTATAACAGAAGCGACAACATCGAAGGGGATGTGGTTCCTTATACCTGGATTGCCGATTCCCTGCCGATGTTCACTCTCTGGGTTGATGATGACTACAACAATGTTCACGATGCTACGAATCACGGTCCTAAATATACTGGTGCTTTCGGAGGCTCTGGTTTCAATCAGAGAGACTTTGAAATCACATTCTACATTCATCGTCAGGCTTCTGGAATGCCTGGCGGTTGCGATGAAACCGATGTGGATGTTCTGACAGTGACGGAAGATGACCTGCAGCCTTTCCTTTATTGTGGTGAATATGTGCAGGGAGTTTACATCGATGAGACAGATGACGGTAAGAGCGCTTATGTCTATGTCGATTTTGAACATCTATATCATTCTTCCCGTCCTGATGCGTCAGACTTTCTATTGAACTCTGGCGATGTCGTATATGTCGTGTTCACGATGTTCTTCGACGACCCCGATTTTGGTCAGAGCTACGATGATGACCCGGACTTATATACGACAATAGACCTTTATCCTTCGGATAGTTGGTGTGGCGACCCCACAACGGGCAACCCCGTTGACCCCAACTACGGAACCAAGAATAAATCAGATAATCATATTCCTGTTATGGATGGTCCTGTTGTGGCTGGTTGCGAGGGATATACAGATTATAGTCCCGATACTCTCGGAATTGTGAGAATTGACCTTCAGGGACCGTTCGCTCCCGATACATTCTACTATCCACCTCACGGCTGGGTGACATCGGATACATTCCAGGTTATTACCTGCGATATTTACGACCAGATTGGAGTCGACTGTGTGGATAGTCAGGGAGTTGCCTATGGTGGTGAGACTTTTGTCGAACCGAAGGAAGCAATTCCCAACAACACCAGCCCGCTTTATTATGGTGTTGCCGGTGTTCGTGCCGATTCTGTTATAATGAACATCAAAGTTCGCGGCTGCGACGGAAGCTGGCATCCAGAATATAATGGACCGGAAGGACGAAACTTCACAATTCGCCTTGACCCTGGCGGAGGAGAAGACCCGATATCCCTTCCGAACCTCGTGCTTGAAAAGATTAGAATGCACAACGGTGGTTTTGAATTCTGGGGCACTCGTGTGGTGTTTGACCCGTATTACGACCCCACGCCTGGCGGTATGCGTGAGCTTCGCTTCCGTCCTGGCGATGAAGTTTGTGTCACCGTCTATGCCTGTGATAACGCATATACACCCTGCGCAGATGGTTGTGATGGATTTGGTCCCTGTCCGCACAGCGAAGGTGGTTGTGAGGTTACTGGTGAATATGCTGACGGCGTGCAGAAGTTTGCGTTCACTCATTATGTCCCCGGAATGAACTGGGCAGAAGACCAGCTTAGTGCTGACGACCTTGAACTTTCTCCCAGACAGATTGCCCGCTGGACATTCTATGTGGATGCTGCTCCGCCTCAGTATGTAATCAGCGATTTCACTCAGTGCGACCTCGAATGGGATTATACAATTAAGGATGTTTCCGATAATGTCGGTCCTGTCTGGTGCGATGAGTGGGTTGCTGATGTCGCAGCGCTCGATATCAGAATAACCACCATCGACGATGAGGACTGCGATGGAGACGGAAACCTCGACTATGATGTCATCTTCATCAACGACCTTCCCGTTGGGCAGAGCACTGTTATTTATCACGACGATGCTCACTTTAGCACATACTTCACTGGTTATCAGGATGGTGGGCTTGCGATTTGCGATTATGCTCCTTGCTGTTCCGATACAAATCGTTGGGGCAGATATCTGCATGTTTCCCTTGAAGACGACCTCACAGACCCCGAGCGTCAGGCTATTTTGAGGCTTTACTGGGGCGATGAAACTGAGGATAACTGCACTTTCTTCGAGCCTGGCGATAGTGTAATAGTCGAAGTATATGCCGGCGATGCTGCTCAGGTGCCCTGGTTCCCTGCAACAGAGAGACCAATCGACTGGATGGGACCGTATCTCGGTGGAAGCAGCTCTCACAACTTCGTCTGGCATCACGAAGATGACTGCTATACCTGGACAGGGTATATCGTAGATGCCGGGGATATGATGGCTTATCAGTCCTACACATCCTGGCGATGTGGAAACCATACATATACTTCTGCAGATACAGTTGTCTTCGACGATGTTCTCGATTATGAATCTACTGGAACTTCGCCTGAAATCTGGCAGTATTGCGATTATGAAAATCCGAATTGGGCGCCTGTTCGTCAGGAGTTCCAGAATATGCAGCGATATGTCAGCGTTCCTCTGACTGACTGGTTCAATGATGAAGCATACACCAGCTGGAATGCTTCGCTGCAATATACATATCCACCCGACCTTCACGGTCAATATACGCAGATGGATGATGTGCTTTACTTTGCGGATGTTGTTCCAGAAGCGGTAGTGGATGCCGATACAGCTGATGCAATTCTCTCTCGCGGTCTTATCTCTGACTATACGACTGATGTTTATCTTGACCGCTGGGCAAGAGACCTCAACTGGCTGCGCTTCCGCATCGTTTCCTGCACCGATTCCATCGTCTATGAGTGTCGTCCAGCAGATACGCTTCTTATTAACTATGCTCCTTATGCTCGTGTGGTTCTGTTCGACAGCACTGGCACGGAAATCTGGAGATACGAGGACTGGTATGACTGCGATTGCATACACTGCTGGCTGCACTATCATCCACTGCGTGATGGTCTCGAACCACCGATTGGAGCAGGCTGCGAAGATGGCGGCGACCTTATCCTCGGACCACTTGACCAGCTCGTCGGCGATGTGCCGGATACTCTTTACGATTCCATCTTCTTCCGGGATGCCACGACAGGCGATGAGAATTTTGTTGGAACGATTCAGCATCTCACCTACGGCTGGCCTGTGCTTCGCGGCGTAACTTATGCTGATACAACAGTGGCTACAACTGCCGCTGGTGATACTATAGTTCGTGTGGCAACGCCCGTTTATGGATATCTCAATGGCGACAGCCTCGTTGTTATCACGAGGTTTGCCACCAGAGGTCCGAACCAGTTCGGAATTGATACTCTTGCAGATTTCCACTTCTATTCCTGGAGCTACACAATCGATATGGAACCACCGACTGGACACTTCACATCTCTCGTTGCCACGAGTGGTTATGAGGAAGTCAACTGTGTTGAGCGCCACGATTCGAACAACGACATTCGCGTGAGGCTCGAAAGCATTACCGATTCTGGCGTTGGTTGTTCTGGTGGCGGCACAGATGCTGATTGGACAACTCAGTGGCCGCTTCCTGCGGTTGTGGAAGGCTCTGATGTTCTGAGATATAAGTATCATCCCGAACTTGACGAACCTCTCGAACTGGTTTACAATCCTGGCACATATTATCTCTACACGAATGAGAGTAAGCTAATCCACAACTGCGCTGATGAAATAATGATTGGCAGCGTTATGGACCTGGCTGCACCTATAACCCTCTATCACGGTGTTGACCCCGGCGAGCCACTTGTTGACGACGGCACTGTGTTTGAATCGACGATTTCTTCCGATACGATATTCATCGCCGATTCTCTGTGGGCAGAAGCCATTATTCAGGACAGACTTGGTAACACTGCACCAGTGCAGTCCTATCCGATGGGGCTCGATAATGGTCTTCCCGCAGTTAAGGGTATTGCCTTCTGTCTGCCTCTTTATGATACTCTGGATGTGGAAGTTGACACAGTTACCGGCGATACAACGATTACCTTCGGCGATAGAATAATCGACTTCAGTTGCTGGGATCCGTCGCTGTTCCGCCGTCCGTGGGATATTCCGGACCAGGATAGTCTGATTGGTGTGTTCAACTTCTCGCCTGCTGGTGAACCTGGCGCTGCCTGCACGGTATATGTCCGAATCTGGTTCACCGATAATATGGATATGCGCGACATTGACCCGATGTTCGGTCATATTGTCCGCTTCAAGCCGGAAGGCTGGACGCACTGGTTCCCTGTAATTCCGATGGAAGCGCACGGTGGATATTATCCGCTCGCTGATAGATATGCCGATTACAAGCAGGTTGACGGTGGCCCGGTATATCGTGCTGTTGCAAGCGATGGCGATGGAGTTGGAGAATATGAAACACCGAGCATAAGCGATATTGAGCCTGGCTGGAATTCCGACCGCGAATGGATTGGATATATGGTAATTGCCGGCGACGAACTTATGGACGGTGTTGCCACATTGAGAATTCAGGGCTTCGACGACAACGGCGGAAATGTGATGCTCGACCACGAATATCCATTCCGTATCGAGACCAGATATCACGCTCCTGTTGTTGGCTGGCCTACACCAGAAGGGTCGGATGATACGGAATACGATTCCTGGGAAACACCTTATCAGGGCGGTGTCAATACCATTACTGGTTATACTGACCCTGGTGGAATGGGTGATTGTGGTCCTTCTACGGAGAATGGTTTCTGTAATTCCATTACAGGTTTCGACTTCGACCCGACAATCACCGATTCTGTGGTATTCACTGTCTGGTATCATGACAGCGCCTGGTCTGAAAGTGATGTTCCCGACGACCTCGGTGATTATCACTTCACCATCGATGATATGAGTTCACCTTTCGTCTGGTATGACGCTGTGAGCGGCTACTGGTTTGCTGAATGGCCCTGCGATTCCTTCGATGTGACAGACCTGCCGACGCCAGACGCACAGCAGTACTTCACCGTTGTTATGAGAGCCTGCTCCAGGTTCTATCCTGATGGATATGTTGCCGATACGGTGAACAATATCTGGATAAATAACAAAGACCTCCACTCTGGGAATATTTATCTGTCCGATTCTATGGGCGGAGAGATTCCTGAAGGTATCGATACGCTTATATTCCAGGTTACCACCACAAATATCAGGATTGTCCTTTCCGGTGAGGATGCTCAGTATGTTGACTATGTGATGTTCATACTGTGCGATGAGCTTACGGATATGCCTGATACTATTACCCCGGGATTTATCAGGGTTACTTCTTCTGCGCCGACGGAAACTACAGCGTGGTATGACCCCGCTACAAATACGATTGTCTGGGATTGGAACTGCGACGGCTTGCTTATTCCTGGATTCTATTACCTCCGTGTGATAGCCACTGATGAGATTGCAACTGCTCAGGGAGTTACCTCTGTAACAGGTTACGATTATTCCTATCATAACACCTGCTTTGGCAGGCACTATATACTGATACCGCGTGAAGCGTTCCTTGCTCGGGGTGATAACTTCACCGATGCTCTGCAGAAGGTGGACTGCAACTATCCGACTCAGCCGTGGGCAGATGACATCTATCCGTGGGAATACGAAGATAGATATCCCGATTATCCTGGCTGGGTTTCGCTGACCGATACGATTGTTGAAGGGCATCCGTGGTTGACCAGATTCCAGGCGACCACATTTAATAACCCTGACTGGACATCGGGCGATACAGACCCGCTTCGTCGTCCGTTCACAGAACAGGGTGGCTATCCGGGAGATTCTCTGTATGTTCTGTTTGAGATATTCCCAGACGGAGATGACCTGCTCGATTCTGCCTATATGCACATCGAAGATGAGTATGGCGGAGACATCAGCGGTTCTAACCTCGAAATAGGATACTGGTTCCACATCGACGATACTGTTTGCATCACCGATTGTCTCGGCGAAGACCACTGCTACTTCGTGTATCCGTGGATTGTGGATGACCAGGATAACTGGGCAGATGGACCGGTGAAAATTACCTTCACGCTTTACGAACACGACCTTGCGACAAGTTCCGTTGTGTTCTCCACGCCACAGGAAACATACATCCTGCTTGACACCTATGACCCCGAATACGAAGTCAACCTGATTCGCGGCGGTGGTTCTGCGATGCGCACCTGCGTGAACGACTCTCTGCCAGGCGAAGATATCTGGGTGACAAATGCAGACACAGTAGATATCTACATCAACTGGCTGCAGACAATCTTCGACCAGGCGCCTGGTATGACCGGAACCGACTATATCGATTACGACCCGTATGTTTCCGGCAGAACCTGGAACTTCCTGAGAATGACCATCGACGGAATGCCTCATCACGGATTTGACACAGACGACCCGAACGACCTGCTCGAAGCAAGGCTGTGGCACGATGTATATGAATCTGGCGACCTTTCCAACCCGTTCTGGCACCAGCCCGATGGCGGATATGAAGGCGCTGTTTCGTATGCTCCGTGGACTTCTGCTGAAGAATACTTCCACGATGCGAAGTATCACTATCGCTGGGTAGTTGCAGAAGACCCCGAAGGCAACGGTCTTGCAAAGATTCTCGTCAAGGGTCGCGATGTGGCTGGAAACATACTCGATTACGAAGAAGCGGAATACTCCCGCTCCTATGGAAAGTTCGTCCTCATCGACACAGACCCGCCGATAGTAGATGGTGACCTGTGCACGGTGACATCTGCTACATTCTCTGCTGGTGTTGATGCTGTTGACGACAATCTCCTCGGCGGAGGATATTACGACCCGGCTACCGGAACCTATGTGGAAGTTACGCTTTACGATACCTCTATGACCGTCGAACTTGGCGGACCTTATCCCGTCAACGACGATGGTTCTGTGGATGAGGGAATTTCCACAGTTGGCACGGATTATGATAGCGTCTATGTGTGTGCGACAGACCTCGCAGGAAATACCGATTGCGTTCTCGTGCCGGTGGTTCCCGAAGAAAGATGCTGCGATTGGGACCTCTGCGCGGGCTGGAATCTCGTGGCACTGTCCGTCGTTCCAGCAGACCTTTCCATCGATGCTATCTTCCCCGTTCCTGGAATGGAAGCGTATGTGAATGTCGGCGGAACTTATTATGATGTCGCCACATTCTTCCCGTCCGGAAGCGTGGATGTGAACTACGGCTATCTCGTTCTTTCACCTGTGGATACAGTGATAGAACACTGCGGTGAGCCTTTGGGCGACATCTTCGTGACCGGTCTCGCTTCTTCCTGGAACTCAATTGGTTCGCCGTGGGATGGTATCGATGTAAGCGGCATCGCTACAGACCCCGCTGGCGCACTTGACCCGAGCCAGGTCTATACTTACGACTGCACGGTCAGCGAATATTCCTATGTTTCCACGCTCGTTCCGTGTTCCGGTCATCTTGTGTGGCTCGATAGCGATGTCGATTCGCTGTGGACGGAAGGCGGCAAGATAGTTACCGCTGCGAAGAAGCGCACGGCTGCTCCTCTCTGGGCTGCTAAATTCGATGTCAACAGCGAAGCGCTTACGAGAACGCTTGAAATCGGTGTTGCCGAAAACGGAAGCGACGGCTATGACTACGGCGCAGATAGACCTGCTCTTATGCCGATGCCCGATGGTAAAGATGTATATCTCGGTGGGCATCTTGCAGCGGACTTCCGCGCCGAAGACGAAAACATTCGCTGGACAATTACTTCCACCACCGACTTCACGCTGACCGCAGACCTCACAGATGTGCCAGATGAATACGACATCTTCATCAACGGCGTGAACCTGCGCGATGTGAACGAAATTGACCTGAAAGCCGGCGAATATGAAGTCGTCGCTGCCCGTAAGGCTCTGCCGACGAAGTTCGCGCTCGGTCAGAACATCCCCAACCCATTCAATGCCTCTACGGTCATCAACTACGATGTTCCCGAAAAGGCACAGGTTCGAGTTGAGGTGTTCGACCTGTCTGGACACAAGGTCAGAACTCTTGTGAACGGTGTGGAAACGCCGGGATTCAAGAGCGTTGTCTGGGACGGAAACGACGATAGCGGAAAGCCCGTTGCAAGCGGAGTTTACTTCTATCGTATGAACACCGCCTCCTACAACGAGACCAAGCGAATGATACTTTCCAAGTAAGGAAAGTGCAATATTGGGGTGGGACCTTGAATGGTCCCACCCCACATTAAAAAAGTTGAAAACCATAATCAGGAGGAGTTGAGATAGATTTTTGAGATTGTTTTGTTTGGCTGGGGGGGCTTGAATTTTTGGCTTTTTAAAAAAATTTTGGGTTGTCGGTTTTTGAGATTAGGTCTTTGAATTTGTTTACCAAATTTAGAAACAAAAAACTTCAGACAAGGGAGGAAAAAATGAGAAGAGCGGGATTGACCCTGGCGGTCTTGCTGATTTTGACATCGGTTATTTTTGCGCAAGACTGGACCTACCCCATTTCTGTTTATTCGGGCGATCGCTCTAATATGTCAACAATTTACTTTGGTGTAGATTATCGTGCATCGGACTGTTTTGATACGCTGGGGTTGGATGTTCCTTTTATTCCGCCGCCCTGGGGATTTGGAGCGTATTTTGTGCCGCCCTGCACCGATGGTCTTCCGCCTGGAGTTAGTTATCTTACAACAGACCTTCGCAAAAGTGAAGCTTATGTCGTTAAGGAATGGATTGTTCAGGTTACCGGTGATTATTCATCTTTCGCAAGGTTGATTACCTGGGATCCATCTATGCTCCCTCTGGAGCCCGATACCGGAGATACCAGCGGAGGTGGTCTTTTTAGAACTACCGCTCTGGCTGAATCTATGTGGATTGGCGAAAGAGCGATGGGCGTTCCTGGTGAACCTGCTGCATGGGTGAATATGGAATCTGTGGACTCTTTTCTTTTGGGTCCAGGGAACGAAGCTGTTATAAGAGTTGCTATGGTTGGCGCCGTTGACCACGACCCGCCCGTTGTTTCCGCTGCCTATCCTGATTCCGCTCATGCAGAAGGGACACAGAGAACCGATTCAATCCATTTCAACATAACCGATGATGTTGCAGGCGTTGATTTGACCAGCCTTTCGGTGTGGCTTTCGATTGGAATTGATAGTCTTATTGATATAACGAGTTATCTTTCTATTTCCAGCATTCCGAGTGGTTATCATTGTCGCTTTGAACATCTTTCGGTTCCTGGCGACACTATGTTCCCTGGTGATGAAGATATTTGCGTTTATGTTATGGCGCAGGACCTTGCATCACCTCCACATGTTATGGATACGGTCAGCTGGTGTTTCCACACTGCTGCTGAACCGCCTGGAGATTGCGATGCGCCGACATTCGAGGAATGGAGCATCGACGATGGCGATACCCTCGCCGGACCAACAGAGTCTATTGTATTCCTCGTCAGGGACTGGGGAGGAATTGGAGTTGATGTTTCCAGCATCACTGTTGAAGTTGACGGCGCTGATTGGACTGGAGCTTGCTTCTTTGAAAGGATGGGCGTCAGCTTCGATTACAGAGTGACAGTTCCTCCAAGACCTTTGAGCGGCTGGGGAACCGGAACTTCGCACACAATTGTCGTTAATGCCTGCGATATGGCTACTCCTCCTCCCTGTGGACCGAACTGTGCCGCTCCCGAAACTCTGACATTCTATGTCGGTATGGATTCGCTCGTCGAGTGGAATATGTCTCTCGATGTCAACAGCGATGCCGGTCCGACGACTCATCTTTATTTTGGAATGGATGAAGAAGGAAGCGATGGGTTTGATACGGGTCTTGATGTCCCGCTCATCCTTCCTCCGCCGGGCTATTATGCATATTTTGAATTGAGCGACCCGACACATCCTGAATATACTATGCTGACGACAGATATTCGTCATCTTGAAACGGGTGTTCAGACTTGGTATATTGGGTTTGAAAACGCTTCTGGTGCTTGCAGTGTTACCTGGGAACCTACCTCTATACCCGAACTTGTCGAGCCGTATATTCTCCGTCTTTATGTGGGACACGGTCCAGATGAAGGAAGCATCACCTGGACCGATATGCGCGGAAGCAATACTATGAGCTTCAATCCGACAGATGTTCTTATGCTGAAGGCGGAAGTTTATGATACTCTTCACACCACAGGAGTTTCTCCTTATATCACAAATCTCAATCCTCCTGCGGGGGCTTCCGATGTGCCTCTGGGAAGCACAATTCAGTTCGATATTCGCGACAATATCGGTGTTGACCCATCTTCGATTGTCGTAAGATTGAATGGGTTTACACAGACATATTCGCTTGTCGATACATTCTGGAATGGATATAGGGTTTCGTTCACTCCTGACCTTGCCCCCGATATGCTTTATAATGTAAATGTTCTCGCCACAGATATCGACGCAGAGACGCATTCTCTCGATACTACTTATAGCTTCTCTACGGGTTCAATTTGTGGTCCGCTATTCAATCTTCACATTGGCGCAAACGATTCTGCCGCTGGTGGTGGAGTAAATCATTTTGAAGTGATTATCGGTGTGGATACATCTGCGACTTCGGGATATGATGTTGGTCTTGATAATATCGCTCCTCCGCCGCCGGGATTTTATGCGAGAATTAACAATCCCGAAGACGACAGCTGGGATTATTTCGAGGATATAAGAAATAATTGTCCTTCGAGTGAATGGCACATTTATCTTGGCAATGTCACTGGCGATGCGCAGTGGTTAACCTGGAGTTCTTCTCTTATCCCATACGATGCGCTGTGGAAGCTTAAGATTGCCGTATCTTCCGGTCCAAGACCTTCTGATGCTGAGTTTATCGATATGGCTTCCATTAGCAGAATTGATTTCTCCTCTCACACAGATACTGCCTTTGTCGTGTGGAAGGTGTGGACAGCGGAAGATTTCTACTGCATCAGCGGTATTATTACCGACCACATCACTGGCGACCCGATTGAAGGAGCGCTCGTCACCATCGGCGGTGCTTCCGATAACTCTAACGATTCTGGATTTTATCAGCTCTGCAATATTCCCGCTGGCGATTATGACCTGACCGTCACGATGGATGGATATTACGACACGACGATTTCCGTCTCAATCACCGATACGATGACTCTCGACATTGAACTTACGCCTTATTGTTATAATGTCTCTGGAACGACCTTTGTCGATGGCGTTCCCACTGCGGGAGTCACCTATGTTATAGGACCCGTTGAAGGAGTTTCCGGCGTGGGCGGCGTATATTCCGAATGCCTGACCCCTGGCGAATATGAAGTGGTCGCCAGTTATCCAACATATCCCGACTTCGTGGACACTATTACTGTTGTTGATACTGATATAGACTACAATATTTACATTGTTCGTTCTGACTTCAACCTGACGGGAACGGTTACACTTCTTCCCGATAGCGACCCTGGTGAAGGAACGGAAATTTATGTGGATGGAGTCCTTGCAACCACCGCTGGTTCCGATGGAAGCTATGCTACAACAGTTTCCTACGGCGGACATACGATAAGAGCACATCTTTCGGGCTATGTTGACGGCGAAGTTGTTCTGGGTCTTGTAGATAGGGACACAGTTGTTGACTTTGCGCTTTCGCCTGGTCCTGTTCAGGTTTGCTTCAATGTGACCGATGGCACATCGCCGATTGAAGGTGCGCTTGTGGAAATGCCGCCATATACGGCGATTACGACCAATGCTTCTGGCGTTGCCTGCTTCGATTCTGTCGATTGGGGCGATTACGATGTGACCGTTTCTCTGGCTCATTACGCAGATGCGGAAACTTCAATAACTGTCAATGCGGATATGGATGTGGATATTGTTCTGAACGAATGCTGTGCCATTACAGATTTGGCGGTAGATTTCGCTCCTGATTCACGACCGCTGACAGACTCTCTCCACGCGACTTTGACCTGGACAGAACCCGCCTGTGCGCTTACCCCGGTTACTTATCACATATACAGGGATGATGTGGAAATTGGAACGAGTGATACCCCTGGTTATGACGATTACACAATCGTCGATGGAGAATCATACGATTATTATGTGGTGGTGGAATATGAGGAATGCGAATCTGAGAATTCCAATGTTGCCACCCTCGATGTGGAAGTTTCTCCCGACGATGCGGATATTCTGGTTATAGATTTTGACAACGGCGCAGGATATACTGAAGACCTTACTGATGTCCTCGATGCTATCCTCGTTTCAACAGATTATACTGTGACGCTTCAGGACGAGGATATTACGATTGGCGGAAAATATGACCTCGACGATTATACGCAGGTTATCGTCGTTCTCGGTATTCGCGGCGATGCCTCAGACGAGGTTATGCCTGCTGCTATGACCGATGCTCTGGCTGGTTATGGCGGCTGCATCTATGTTGAAGGACCAGATTTTGGACACGATTATGGAACAACTGATTTCTTCGATAACTTCCATGTCAGCGCAACTGAAGGTAATCCAAGCAGCGTTGGAAATGTTGACAGCGTGAGGTTCTCGGATGAATACTTTGGCGAAGCCTGGTATGTGAACTATCCGTTCGGCACTGACGCTGATAACTATGTTGCAAGTCTTTCGCCGCTTTCAGGTGCAAGTCCTGTGTTTTATGCGGATAGCGATTCCACAGTCGTCGGTGTGGCTTATGGAAACAGAGTTTACACATCGATATTCATCACTGAGTTGAGTTCTGACCTGCCTGGTCAGGGCGATGTTCCTGGCAGAGTTCTCGGGCAGATACTGGAAAATTGCGGCTTTACTACAACGGACATCGAAGTTCACAGCAATGTTAAGCCCGCTGCACTCTCGATTGTTGCTGCGCCGAATCCGTTTAATGCATCGTGCGACATCACATTCGACCTGCCGAAGTTCGCTGTGGCTGATGTATCGGTGTTCGATGTGAACGGAAATAGAGTTGTCACGCTGTATCACGGCGCTCTTGACGGCGGAAGATACACTATCAGGTGGGATGCTCAGGATGTTCCAAGCGGGAACTACATCGTGAAACTGAACGCTGAAGGATTTAGCTCATCGACGAGAGTTACGCTTGTGAAATAGCGTTTTAACTAAAGTTTCCCCGATGGCGATAGGTTGATATAGCACAGTCGTCGTGGGGAAATGGAAAAGAGGATGAAAAAACTCCCCCTTTGATGGGGGAGTTTTTATTCAGCAGCGAAGGTAGTTTTATGGACATAAAAATCATAGAAAATATCACATTTGATGTTTCTCTGCGCAGGATTTTGATAAGAATGGGTTATTCTGCGCGGGAAGAGATTCCCGAGGAAGAGTATGCTTTTGTGGAACAAAATCTTGCGGAGATGCTCGCTCTCTGCGTTCCAAAGATTGCTACGGCTGAACTGGATGTCGAGAAAATGGCTGATGGAAAAATTTTTCTGGAAGAAAATATTTCTTTCAGAAGCACATCTCTTTTGAGGACGCTTGGAAATTCGGTGAGGGTGATGATTTACGCTGCGACGATTGGTTCTGCTGTTGAAAGGATGAGCGCCAGATTTTCCGAGGATGGGAAATATAAACTTTCGCTTTTGTGGGATTCATTTGGGTCGGAGGCGGCGGAAGTTCTTGCGCAGAAAATTTCGCTTATGGCAAATCAGCGGGCGAAGATGAAAAGGATGCGCATAACATCGAGATATTCACCTGGCTACGGCGACCTCGATGTGATGGAAAATAGAAAAATTATTGAACTGCTCGATGCCGATAAAATCGGGATGAAGTGCGAGGATTCGGGTATGCTCCTGCCGAGAAAGTCAACGACCGGGATAATTGGATATCGTCGAATTGATTGAGATTGACGATTTAGTTTTTGCCTTCTTTTAGGCTTTTGCGATAGAAAATTGTGATTAAGGCGAACCCGCGCGGGAAAGATGACATCAGTTCAAACGAAAGCGCGGGTTATTTGTTTCCCCCTATGAGGCGAAAAACATCTCCAAAAATTTGACATTTCGAGAGTCAGTCATATAATCACGGCGCAGGTTGAGATAAATGAAAAAAAGAGGAGAAAGATATGCCATTTCCACAGGCACATCCGATAGATAAGCGCAGAAATGCGCTTGATGAGCTGGTAAAATCAATCAAGGACGGCAAGCCTGCGTTTGCAGCGGTTTCGCGAAAGACAGGGATAAGCAAAAGCACGCTGAAGAGATGGTGGATTCACTATCAACTGGAACAGCACGAACAACTTAAAACGAAACTGGAAAAGGCAATTACCACAATTCTTGAAAGAATGGAAAAACTCGCAGAGGAAACCAACAACTTAAAAGAACTTGCGCCTGTCGCAAAGATGCTCTCAGAACTGCTTCATCAGTTTGGCGAGAATGAGGAGGAAAATGAGAAATGGGGGTGAGCATCGTGTTGAAGTTGTTTAATGGTCATTCTTCGCCAATTCTTCCGATTTTTTTTCTTTTGGTTTTTTAGATTGTTTTTCCTCAAACTTTTCAATAATTTCCCGTATTCTTGCGTCTCTGTCGAAGATTTCCTTTAATCTATATCCGCGGTTGCGGGGCAGTCTTCTTCTGAATGGATTTCTGAAAAACATCTGTCAGCCTCCCTGAAAAATTGCACGGTATCATATAATAAATATCGGGATGGAGTTCTATGTCAATTTTTCTTTCGCAAAAACAGCGCGATTTTGTCAGATGCAGGCACAGGTATTGTGCGTTTATCGGTGGAGTTCGCAGTGGAAAGAGTTTTGCGGGGACGATTCGTGGAATAAAATTTGCGAGGCGAAAAGGTGGCGTTGGCGCTGTGATTGCGCCGACATATCCGATGCTGCGCGATGTCATAATTCCGCTGTGGCAGAGGCTTCTGCCGGCGAAGTATGTGAAAAAATATTCTCAATCGCAGCATAAATTGTGGCTGAAAAATGGTTCAGTTGTTCTCTTTCGTTCAGCGGAAAAGCCCGAACGATTGTATGGATTAACTCTTCACTGGTTTCACATCGATGAGGCGGCGACGGTGGAGCGCAAAGTTTGGGATGTGATGCTATCGCGGGTGATTTCTACGAAGGGGTATGGCTTTTTGACGACGACGCCGAACGGACACAACTGGGTGTATGAATTGGTGAAGAGCGGCGAAATTGCCGCCGTTTTCGCAAAGACCACAGACAATCCACTCATAGACCCCGCAGAAGTTGAGCGAGCGAAGAAAGTCCTCGACCCAAAATTTTTCAGGCAGCAATACGAAGCGTCATTCGAAGCGTATATCGGGCAGGTTTACGACGACTTTGCCGAGGGAAATATTCTCTCGTTTTCGCAAGATGGATGCGCGAGAAATTTTATCGCCGCGGATTTCGGCTGGCAGCATCCGACGGCACTGCTGTGGGCAAAAGTTTTTCCCGATGGCGATATTTTCTTCGTCGATGAGGTCGTCGAGCCGCATCTCACTCCAGATATGATTGCAAAAATCGTCGTCGGAGAAAAGGTGAAATTGCCTTCGGGAAGGATATTTGCTGCACCTGTTGTTTGGGCTGATGTGGAAGAATTGATAACGGGCTTTGAAGCGACTCAAACGCGGCAGGAAAGCGGAGGCTTTGCAATCGTTGATTTGTTGAAAAATTCTGGTATCGATAGGATTCGCGTCGTCGGCGGTGCGATTGTCCGCGGAATATTTTCGGTGAGGTCAAAAATTCTCGACGCAGCAGGTCGAAGACATCTATTCGTGAGCCCTGAATGCAGAAGACTTATAGCAGACTTTCGGGGATATCGATATCCCGAAGGTGCAGGAAATTCTTCTGCGGAACTTCCGCTGAAGGACGGCATTCACGACCACACGATGGATGCGGTCAGATACCTTGTGATGGCGCTGGAACTTGAAAATAAAGTGTGGAGAATTTAAAAACGGATAACTTTTCGCCGATAGAACGGCTTCTGCTCACGCTGACGATGTTGCAGTTATCGTGTTGAAGATTTTTTTAAAATGGAGCGATTTTTCATCCCGTTTTCCGATGATGAATATCAGAAATTATTTTACATAAAGTATTTTCGTCGTTGAAATTTTTCCGTTTTTTGCCGTGCATCGAACTGAATAAATTCCTGCGGGGGCTGAATTGTTCGGATGCCACAGGAATTGATTTCCGCCGCTGTGCGATGCGACGAGATTGCCGCGAATGTCAAATATTTCCACCTTTGAGCCATCGGGAACGGAAATTCTGCAGGAAGAATTGAACGGGTTTGGCAGGACAAGAACTTTCATCTTTTCGGGCGATGAATTCTCGGCATTTTATTTAGAAATATGGACTTATATAGCATAGGCTTTATTCAGGAGGATTGTAATGACTCCAGTTGAACAGACTATTGAAAATCTATTGCTTTCCGCAAGGCGCGCCGCTGCGGAAGATTTTAAGCGAAACATTGAAAAGAGACTCGATTATTACTACGACAGACAACTGCCGTATCTTCTGGAACTTATTTCGGAGCAATTCGCTCACGCAGACCCTCTTTCTCTTCAACCGCATTTCTTTAATGTGGTTAAGCCAATTGTCAACGAGATTTCGATGGTATATCGTTCAGGCGCGAGGAGGACACTGTTTTCGGATAGAGGCGATGAAATCGACCCGAGATTAAGCCAGTTGTGGCAGGAAATTCAGAATTTTTCAAGGTATGATGCGGTGATGAAGACGGTAAATCGTATGGTGAATTTATGCGGCACTGTGCTCGTGAAGTCTTCATTTAGAAATGGCGGCATTAAACTTGATATTTTAACGCCGAATCTCGTGGATATCGTTCAAAACGAGGATGACCCCACACAAGCTGATGGCATCGCTTACATCCGTCCGGCGAACCAGACTACAATGCAGATTTATGGAGCATCGCGGAGAAATTCTCTACAGATGGTGATTCATTACTGGGACAGTGAAAGATACATTCGCCTCACTCCCACAGGCGAAGTCATCGATGTTCCTGGCAATCCGGATGGTATAAATCCGTATGGGGTGCTGCCTTTTGTCAGGTTCAGCAATCAAATTCCCCTGGAAGGTTTCTTCATTCAGGGGGGAGACGACCTGATTGTGGCGCAGGATAATATTAACTTGAAATTGACGCAGTTGAATTACATCGTCAAGATGCAGAGTTTTTCCGTTCCCGTGCTTATCGGATATCGCGGTCCGGAACGAATAACAGTATCGCCGGGCAAACCTGTTGTCGTTCCGCTCGGCAATGTTGGAGAACAGGGTTCACCCGATTTCAGATTTGAAACACCACACCCGCAAATCGCAGAGTTGATAAAATTGCTCGAACACGAAATCATAAGAATTTTCAGGGCATACGGAATTGGCAGTGCAGATTTCTCGCTTCAGGGCGAAGTAAAGTCGGGGTTCGCGCTGGTGATGGAAAACTTGAAACTGCTCGAATCCCGTGAGAACGAACTTCCATTCTACGAGGATGCGGAAGAAGAACTTTTTGAAATCGTCAAGCGGGTGTGGAACTATCATTCGTCATTTCTTCCCGCAGGGCATAAATTCAGAGGCGTGAAATTTCCCGACGATGTGCATCTTCAGGTTTCGGTAAACGATATTTCCCTTCCAAAGCCGACGGCAGAAGAAGTCGCCGAGTGGAAGTTTATGTTCGAGCATCACTTAGCCACCCCTGTGGATTATCTTATGCGGAGATATAAACTCTCCGAACAGGAAGCGCAACAGCGGTGGGAAAGGACAAAGCAGTGGTGGAATAAATCCAATGAATTTTAGGAGGTGCCAAAATGGATGAGAAAGATAGTTCGGAAAAAGTAAATGAGGAAATTGTCGAGGATGAGGAGTTTTCCGACGGCGTCGATGATTTTGAAGATATTCAGCAGCGTCTTGAAACAGTTGAAAGACTTTTAGTTCAGGAGCGCAATCGTCGGGTTTTTGAGCGTGCTGCGGAAAAGTCCGGGGTTCGCTATGACAGAATTGATGCAGCGATGAAACTGGCGGGAATTGACGAAATTGAGAAAACTTTGAAAGACGAAGATGCGGAGAAAATTGTCAAGAGGATTGTTTCTGAATATCCCGAGTTTGCGAAGAAGCAAAATCCACTGGATGTGGACAACGGTGCGCCGGGGGTGAGATTATCGCGGGTGGCGGCATCTGGCGATGCACTGGAGATGTTAAAAATGCTGCGGAAAAAATAGAAAAAAATAGTGTTGACTTGAAGGCTATCGGTAGAAAAATACTTGACAAATAGATGTAGAAAGATATATTTATCTTAGATTATAGCCCATCATCAGTGGCGGCCGATATAGGCCGATAAACCGCTGATGATAATTATAGCCCCGGGGGACATATCGTCCCCCCTTACTTTAAGAATGGAGTATTTTGGTGGTCAACAAAAAGACAAGATTAAGAGTATATATATTTTTTGACTTCTGGAATTTCCAGCTTGGATTGAATAATTTCGCCAAGGAAAATTTTCCAGTAGACTGGGAGAAACTTCCTTATGCCATATTTGAGGAGGTAAAAAAATTATTGCCCGATGATACGGTTTTTCTCGATGAAATTAGAATTTACATATCTTATGACCCTAACAGTGAGAGTGATAAAAATCTATTAAGATGGGCAAATGGTTGGTTATCGACCAGGCCGCGCTTCAAAGTTATTTTGAAAGAAAGAAAATTGCAGAGAAAACATCCTTTTTGTTCTAATTGTCGAAGAGAAATTAAAGAATGCCCTTATTGTAATTCCCCATTAAAAGGAACTAATGAGAAGGGCATTGATACGAGTATAGTTACTGATATTATAAAATTGGCGTGGAATGATGCCTACGATGTTTCCATAATTGTATCTTCTGATGCTGATTTTATTCCAGCTGTTGAATTTTTGGGTGAAAGAGGTAAGAAAGTTATTGCTGCTGGTTTTCCGCCGCTTGGCAAGGAACTGAGGCAGAGTTGCTGGGCTCAGATAGATTTAGGGACTATTAAATCGAAGTTCAGGAGAAAAGACAGATAATTTGCAATGGAACAGAATTGCTTTTGGGCGACCCTGCGGTCGCCTTTTTTATTGGCAATTATCACCTTAATAAGGAGGTTTTTATGCTTACCACTTATTCGTTTCAAAATCTTCGCCGTGATTTGTCCGATGTTTTTGCGACAATCGTGGCAGGTTCGCCATCTTTTATCAGTAAAATTCCAATCGTTGGAACTGCGCGCAATTACAAGCACGAATGGGTTGAGGATGTGATTCAGCCGACGGAAGATGCCCTGGATGGCGCAATCACCGATACCGACACGACGATAACCGTCGATGACGGGAGCAAATTCAAAGTGGGAATGATTCTCGGTTTTGTGGGATATGACGAGCAGATGAAAGTTACGGCTGTTTCCGGCGATGAGCTGACAGTCAGCCGTGGCTACGGCGGAACCACTGCCGTCGCTATGGCAGACAACACAGTCGTGAAAATTCTCTACATTCCCGCCGCAGAAGGCAGCACAGCAGGCGATGATAACTGGGAAGAACCCGGCGTGGAATATAATTACACGCAAATCTTTACGCGGACAATCAGGGTTTCCAACACCGCAAGAAGTTCGCGCCATCTTGTGTTCGAAGATTTGATCGATAGAGGAGTCCGCGACGGGTTAATTCAACTCGAAATGGAAATCAACCACGGAGCGATTTTCGGGAGAAGATACGCCGACACTTCCGACCCGACAGTCCCCCGCACGATGGGCGGAGTTATTTATTTCGTCGATGTGGCGGGCGGAAATGTGAAGGATGCAGAATCATCGGAACTCACCACGACGATGATGAATGACCTCCTCGAAGAAATTGCGAAGGACGGCGGACAGCCCAATCTCATCCTCGTCGGGACGAAACAGGCGAGGAAAATATCGTCCTTTAACCTTTCGTCTGGTTCTGCGCCAATCGTTAGAACGCGAATGACGGACACACGCACAGGTTCTGCCGTATATGAATTTGTCGGCGATTTGCCGCTGGGGATGATAGAGACCATCGTCGTGGATGTCAACTTCCCGGACGATAAGGTGATGTTCCTGGATACGAGAAAGCTTGCCTTGGTGCCGATGGAGAATCGTGCCCTCGCCGATTTCGACGCAACGCCATCTGGCGCCGATTTCACCGCACGAAGAATTCTCGGGGAATATACGCTTGAAGTCCGAAATGCAAAGCAGGCTCACGGAATAATCAAAAATCTCGCCTGATGCGAAATCGCGGGGAAATTCTCATATTAAAAGAGAGAATTTCCCCGTCTCCATTCCCAAAAATCTGTTGTATTGGATGAGCGTCATTTTGAAAGTGCATCGTGGATGAATATGTTCAGTGTGTCGTCGTCGATGTGGGACATCAAAAATGCGGCAAGCGATTGTCTCTGCTGTTCGCTCATTGCGAGCATATTGTTTCTCAAAATGGATGCGATTGTCGTGCGGCGATGTGAGAAAATTTTTCGGGCTTTATCGATGTTTCCGCCGGATAATGCTGTCCAGAAGGAGGAAAAGTCGGGATTGTTCATAAGTTGTGGCGGGGCGATTTTTGAAAAATATTCCACCGAATCGAGTTTCTGGAAGTTCGTCTTCAATATTGCGAAGGATGTCGCGCATTTTATTGTATTTCGGGCGGGAAATTTTTTTATCACATCGAGGGCTGGGTTATCCTGCCAGATGAATGGATAGGAACTTTTCGCGACCACCAGAAAATTGGGCTTATATTTTTTCAAAAGCGATGCTGCAAAACTATCCGATGAGACCGATGTAAGCGCAAAATCCTTTGATTTTAGCGCTGGCGTGAAGATGAGTCCGCGTATGTCGAGAATTTTTCGCCCCGACATAAATCCCAGCGCGCCTATATCGTGCGCCGCAATTATATCGTCTTCCGATGTGTTTTCCAAAATCCATCGCGTAACCGCGATGTGCTGTGCATTTATGTCTTCCGTCGCGGTAATGTTTCTTTCGTTCCATTCGGGAAGGTGATATAGAGAAAGGATGAGCATCGCTGTGAGAATTAGAGATGCTGTGCAGTCGCTTTTCAATTTTGAGTATAAATTTTGAAAAATTTTTCCAGCGCTGTTAGCGGCGATTGCGGAGAAAATTGCCCATATCGGCAGCAGGAAATAGGAATATCTATCCAGTGGTTCGAACGCACCACTGCCCAGAGCGAGCCCGAACGGAAGGATTATTCCAGCGAGAAATAGAACCATTGATGGACGGTGTCTTTTTGAAAGTGCCCGCATAGCAAGGGGGATGAATGCAAAAAGCGGCAGGAAGAACAACAGCGAGAAATCATTTCGTAGTGATGAAAGCAATGTTTCAAAGTATGCTAGATTGAAACTGGTGTGTTTGGAATAGAATGTGGGCGGCAGCGGCGAGCCTGTCAACACTAGTGTGAAGATGCCGAAGGATAACATAGCCAGAAGCCCCGCAATGATGAATTTTAAAAAATATTTAAAATTGTGCTCGAAGATGGACGAGATAGTGATGAGAAGGACGACAAGAATTCCTTCGGGTCGAACAAACGGAGATAGAATGCACATTATGAGCAGGACTTTTTCGTATCGCTCAATTTTGAGGTAGAGAAAAATTGATGCGACGACGAATAGAGCGAAAAGCAGTGTGTCCATTCCCGAGATTGAGTGAAATATCGAAGGTCCTGCGAATATGGTCAAAAGGGCGGCGAGGAACGATGTCGTCTCGTTTTCGGAAAAAATCTTTGCGATGCGAAATACAAAATACGCCGTGAAGCCGAGAAGCAAAGCCCCCAGAGATTTTATCGCGATAATTCCAATCGGGACGAAGGGGATAATTAAAATTGTCCACATTGTGGATGTCACGCCCCAGGATGTTTCGCCGATGTTGAATTGAAAAAGATGCCCGCGAAGGAAATTTTTCGCGTAGGTGAGAAAGATATATGCATCGTCGGAAGATAGCCCAGTTTTCCCGTTTCTCATAAGTTCTAAGATGATGAAGAATTTTGCCGCAAGAATCGCCACGGAAACGATTGCTATTGCCGGCACGATGTTTTTTGATTTTGTGAGCATATTTATGAATTAGATTTTGCGGAATTATTTGAAAATTATATACTTTGTTTATTATAAAAATAGTCTTTTCCGTTTATTATGCCAATCATTATGTTTGTGCATCAATATCTTATTTATCCCTACCATTTGTATAGTGTGTATCAGCATTTATCCCTGCTATTTGTATAATTTTGAAGAATGCCGGTATTTTGCAAATATGTCAACTGAATCTCAGGAGGCTATGAAATGTCCTTTTCGGATGAAACTCTTTTCACCACATCGGATATACTCGCTCGTGAAGGAGAAATTTTGAAAAATGTCCCGTTCGTCAACAAGCACGACCTTGTGAAATACATAATAGAAGG
>JAGHAI010000019.1 GCA_021161555.1 bacterium | reverse complement strand
CGGCGCGCCAGGCAGGATATATTGCAGAAAGGATCGACAATACCATAGAGACGAAAGTCACAAGCATAACATCAGTCGGCAGCAATTTCATCGGTAGAGAACTTATCGAATACACATCGGGTGGGAGTGAAATTATGTGATATGTCTGCTGCAGCCACACCAGAAGGGAACCTATCGCCACGCCGAGAATTGTTCCTATTGCGCCGACAATAACGCCCTGCAGCAAAAATATTTTCACGAGAGATTTGTCCGTGGCGCCCATTGCCTTCATCACACCGATGTCCATCGTCTTTTCCATCACTACCATCATAAGCGTGCTTACGATGTTAAACGCAGCCACAGCAATGATGAGAATAAGCACCAAAAACATCGCCCACTTTTCAAGCGTCATCCAGGAAAAGAGATTTTTGTTCGTCTCGCTCCACGGCACCGCATAGTACGGAAATCCCAGCGATTCTTCTATCTTGTGTGCAAGCGATTTTGCCCGATAAAAATTCTTTATTTTCAACTGAATTCCCGAAACAGCGTTGTTTTTGTATCCGAACAGTTTTTGTGCCCGCGAAAGCGGGATATAGCAAAGCGCTGCATCGAAGTCATACATCCCCGATTCGAAAAGCCCGGATACGATGAACTTTTTCACAATTGGTTTTCCGCCGGAAAAAGCGGACTTCTGCCGAAGGATGAACAGAGCCACAGTATCGCCTGGCTGTGCATTTATTTCACCGGCGAGATACCTCCCTAAAACAATGGTAGGCAGGGACGAATCTGTATCCACAAGGGAAAAATTTCCCCAATACATTGCATCGGGAATGATGCTCGTATTTCTTTCGAGTTTCGGGTCGATTCCGCGAATCATCACACCATCGCTGCTTTTGGGTCCTGCGATTGCGCCCTTCGCATATATGAAAGGCGATGCGCCAACGACATCGGGAAAATCCTTTAGTTTTTCGAGCATAGCCTCCCAATCGGTGATGCCACCTCGCTTGAAGGAATACAAAGTTATGTGAGCGGTCGTCCCGATTATCCGTCCGCGGATTTCGCTCTCCATTCCGTTCATAATCGACATTACAACGAGAATTGCAGCAACACCGACGAATATTCCACCGACTGAAAATAGCGTCACGATGTTGATAAACCGATTTTGATGCTTTGCGGTGAGATATCGCAGCGCGATGTATGTCTCAAATTTTTTCATCTTATGCCCGCAGTGGAATCAGGGAACCTGTTGATTTTCGAGATTTGTAGCTGTAATCTTCATTTTGCGTTCGTTTCCACCCGTCATTTCTATCTGGCTTGCGAGATTCCTGCAGTAATTAGCGCTCTTTCGCAATTCTTCCTTCTGCGCTTCCCAGATTTTCCCTTCTGCTTCCGAGGAAGGCTCGCCAAATTTCTCTATGTCCTTCAACAACTGGTCAGCTAACTTTCTAAAATTCGCAGCTTTCATCTTCACGCCCTTCTGAGAATGCCTCGCCCTGAGAAATGCCACCGCTTCATCGCGCAAGCTCCGACGCTTGCCGTGATAAAAATCCCGTATCTTCGCTATTTCTTCTTTAACACGCTTTTCAATTTCAGCCTTAACCGCTTCGCTGTCTATCACAGCTGCCTGTTGCGTATCCGCAACCTGCGAAGAAGACGCCCGAGCAACATTTTCGCCAGAAACCGATTGGACTGTTTCACCAGTGGATTGAACAGTATTTCTTTCAGCCACAGGGTTTGTGGCACTCACCTCCTGCGGATGCTCCGTCGGCTGAGGTGGCTTGTTGTTCTCGGCTTTTTCAAGCACGGATAGGTCAGGTTCAGTTTCTATATACACTTCTGCACCGCGATAACTCGAACGAAATAGAGAAGAAACACCAATAATTAAACCAATAATGATAACCGCAGGAATACCAATGCCAAGCACGAGAGGTTTTGCCTTTGCCCAGCCGGTTTTTTCCTCAGTTTCTGCAGAGCGAGGAATTGGTTTTCTTTTGATAGTTCTTCTTGCCATAAGCACCCCATTATCTTTCACTGTGCAGTCGCCGCAAGCGACGCAAGATGGTCGGCAATTTTATTCCGTTCACGAGGAATATACTTAAAACCATATTTTTCAAATCGTGCAAGTAAGTTGTATGCTTTCATTGCGATTTTCGCTATCGCCTGATTTTTGATTTTGTATTCACCCGTCATCTGCCTCACGAGAAGCTGACTATCGGAAAAAATATCTATTCGTTCAGCGCCAAGTTCAAGAGATTTTTCCAGGGCAATAATAAGCGCGCTGTATTCGGCAATATTGTTGGTCTGCTTCCCCAGTGGCACAGATAACCTCATCAGTTCGGCGTTATCCTTCTCATCAATCAGCAAAATGCCTGCGCCTGCATAGCCAGGATTGCCTTTCGCCGCACCATCAATATATGCTCTTATATGAAGCATACAAAAAATTAGTTCATCATACGCAAAATAACAAATGTTTTTTATAATGAAGAAATGAATTCTAAAATGGGGTATTTTTGAACATTAAAGTGGTTTTCTTATACAGGTGTTTATGGACAATGCGATTGAAACACATCAGAGTATCATATTTTCACAGGGCAAATGTAATTCGATTTTCACTGCGGTCCATAAACCAGTCCACAGAGCTCAGGATTTGTTGAGTTTTTCAACATCTACTATAATTCTGCCGCAGTTTTCGCATATCACAAGTTTGCCGGCGGATATTTCCTGGATTCTCTGCGGCGGCAGCGCCTGACGACATCCCCCGCAAGCTCTATCGACGATAGGGACAACGGCAACGCCCTGTTTTCCGCTTCGAATCATATCGTATTTTCTGATTAGTCTGCGGGAAACCTTGCTGGCGAGATGGTCCCTTTCCGCACGAACTTTTTCAATGATGCCGTCGATTTCCGCCGCGTTTGTCTCAATTTCGCTAATTCGCGACCTATTAACACGGCTTGTCTCATCATACTTTTCCTGAATGTCCGCCACTTCACGTTCCAGAGTTTCCTGCTCATCCATCAAAACAATAAGGCGCTGCTCTATTTCTGCAATATTGTTCTCGTGAGTGCGAATCTCCGTCTGAACCGCATCGTACTCCTTGTTATTGGAAACCTTCATAAGGCGCTTCTGGGAAGTATCGAGACCATTTTTCTCACTTTCGAGGTCAAGTTCGAGCGAATCTATTTCCCTTTTGACCTCATTTAAGCGCTCCTTCTTTTGAGATAGTTCCTGCTCAAGGCTTTCAATCTCGTCCTTCAGTTGTTTTAAGAGGTCGGGGAAAAAGGACTTGCGCATCTCAAGCTCAAGAAGTTTGCTGTCGTATCCCTGAATCTCAAGAAGTAGTTTCAGCATCTCCCTCATTGAAAGTTTTTCCTTTGCTCCATCGGTCATTTATGCTCCTTCTCCTTTAATTTATTTCTATACTTTGAAAATCGGTTCTTCCACTTCAGATAAATCTACTTTTCCAGCGACTTCAAACTTTTTCAATATTTCCTCGACCACATCACGGATGTGAGGCAATATGACCCATTCAGTTGCAAAATGTCCGGGCACGACTGCACAAATTCCCGCCTCCTTCAAATCCATTATGGAATGATGTCCGAGTTCGCCGGCGATGAACACATCAGCTTTTGCAGAAATTACATCACCCACGAGTGAATCACCAGTTCCGCCGATAAGGGCAACCCTGCGGACAAATTCGCCAGAATTTCCCGAATATCTTACTACATTGGTAATCAGCTTCGAGCGGCATCGCTCGACTACATCTTCGAGTTTCAGCGTTTTTTCAAAAAGCCCCACGACGCCAAAGCCGCCATTTATCCTATCATTTGCAAGCGGATAAATATCAAACGCAGGCTCCTCATAGGGATGATATGTATGTATTGCCTCCACAGCATTTTTTAAAAGATGCGCAGGAACAACAGTTTCAAATCGCATTTCTTCCGTCTTTTCCAGTATTCCCACCTGCCCCAGATAGGGGCTGGCGCCATCGAGAGGGAAAAAAGTTCCTTCCCCTGACGATGAAAAACTGCTATGACTATATTTTCCGGTGCATCCAATTCCAGTGTTGAGCATCGCTTTTCTGAAATTTTCGAAATCCTTCTGCGGAACAAATACGACGAGTTTATATAATTTTTCCGCAGATTTTTTATGCAAAAAATCTTCGATTTCCACATCGAGCATTTTTGCAAGCGCCACAGAAACGCCATCGGGAGCAAAATCGAGGTTCGTGTGCGCAGAATATATTGCTATATCGTGCTGGATGGCAAAGAACAACTTTCCACTGGCGCCATCCTGAGCGGTGATATTCTCAAAAT
>JAGHAI010000113.1 GCA_021161555.1 bacterium | reverse complement strand
TGAAGGATATTATCCTGCTCGGTAAGAGAAGGCGAGGGCTTTCCTGATTTTTAGTTTCCAATGCCAGGGAGGTTAATTTATATAACATAAAAATTACACAAAATAAGTTATAAGCCCATTCTTTTAATTTTTAATTTGCAATTTGTGAGTATATTTATAACACTTTTAGAATAAAAAATTGCGAAACTACAAAAAAGGAGGGAAAAATGCGCAGATTAAAAATCTTATTCATCGTGTTCGTCGCTCTGGTTTCTGCTTTTCTCATAACTGGATGCGGGAAGGAAGCATCGATAAGCATAACTTCACTTGTGGCAAATCCAGATTCCATTCATACAGGAGAACAATCCACAATAACTGCCACAGTGGAATACGACGGAGATGGAACTGTTGAATATTCCTGGTGCTGCGATGGCGGAGAAATATCGGGTTCTGGCGCAGAAGTTACCTGGACAGCACCGGGTTCCGCTGGAGTCTATGTCATAAATCTCACCGTATCGGATGGCGATGTCTCGGACGATGCTTCCGTTCAAGTCGCTGTCGATACCATTCCACAGGTAGATTATTTCCCACTTGCAGTTGGAAACTCCTGGACATTTGAGGTCCACTGGAGCGACACAGCAGGCAGCACAGATACATATACACAAACTCAATCCATCGATGATACAACGGAAATGGAATCTCTTCTCTGGTATATAATGTTCAACGAATCTTCAGATTCCACTGTTGATACAGTGTATTACCGCAAGGGAACAGATTACCTATATGCTGGATATCTTTATTATGGGGCATTTCTTTCATTTCCTGCGGCACCTGTTGTTCCCGAAGTTGGAATGGAATGGGATGATGCCGAAACTTTACTCGTGGAGGTGAACATTCACGGAGAAGTTGAAGCATACGAGACGATAACAGTTCCGGCGGGAACTTTTGACTGCTATCGTGAATATATCACAGTTGAATCGTCGATAACAAATCTAAATCTTCGCAGTTGGGTCGCAGAAGGTGTCGGTCCCGTTAGAATCGTCAACATTGGGGAAGTAGACTCAACAGATATGGTGCTCGTGGAATATTCACTTAATTGATGCAATGGCACACCTCTTTGAGTTAAATAACATTTTCGTAAATTATGGAAATAATGCAGTTCTTTCGGGAATTAACCTGAAAATTCCCGAAGGAATTTTTATTATTGTGGGACCATCTGGCAGTGGAAAGAGCACATTGCTTCGCCTTCTAAATCGGATGAAAGACCCGTCAGGCGGCGAAATTTTTTTCAGGGGAAATCCTCTAGCTGAATATCCCATAAGAGAACTCCGCAGAAGAGTGGGACTTGTGTTTCAAAAACCCATTTTGTTCGATGGAACTGTTCGGGACAATATAAAAACTGCGCAAAAAAATATCTCCGATGACGAGATAGCATCGCTGCTGGAGCAGGTTGGCATTCCCCGAGATTACATTTCTCGTCGCTCGGACGAATTATCCGTGGGAGAAGCACAGCGCGTATGCCTTGCGAGAACTCTTTCCACAAATCCCGAAGTTCTTTTGCTCGACGAACCTACTTCTGCCCTCGACCCGACTGCTGTGAGAACCGTCGAAAATCTTCTCGTCAAATTTTCGGAAAAAATCACGCTTATCTGGGTCACTCATCTGGTTGAGCAGGCGCTTCGGCTCGGCGGAAACCTCGCTATGCTGTATGAAGGCAAAATATACTGGCAGGATAAAACTGAAAATTTAAAAAATGCGAGCGATGAAATTGTGAAAAAATTTATTCGTGGTGAACTGAAAGAAAAATAATCGACTTCACAGGAGGAAACTATGGCAACGGCATTCGTATTTCCAGGTCAGGGTTCTCAATTCCCTGGTATGGGCAAAGAACTTTATGAAAAATACGGCGAAGTCAGGGAAATCTATTCGAAGGCATCGAAAATTGCAGGATTTGATGTCGCGGAAATGTCGTTTGAAGCAGACAAAAAAACACTTTCGCAAACACAATATACACAACCCTGTATATATGTTAATTCCTATGCTGTGCTTACAATCATAGCGAACAAGGTATCCTATGAATCTGTGGCGGGGCATTCGCTCGGCGAATATTCCGCTCTTGCGGCAGCGGGAGTTTTTTCCTTTGAAGATGGTCTGGTTGCCGTTAGTGAGCGGGGAAAACTTATGTCACAGGCAAAGGAAGGTTCAATGCTTGCGCCGCTTGGCGCAAAACTCGAAGATGTGATTGATGTGGTGAGCAGACTGAAAAAAGACGGCATCATAGAAGTGGCGAACTACAATGCGCCGGGGCAGTTCATCATAAGCGGAGAAATTTCAGTTTTACAAAAGGCAGGAGAAATGTTGAAGGAACGAGGCGCTCGAAAAGTAATTCCTCTTGCCGTTTCTGGCGCGTTCCATTCACCCTTGATGAAAGACGCAGCAAGAGAAATGGAAAAAGTAATAAGAAGCATAGAATTTTCAGCGCCTCGAGTTGCCTTCTACGCGAATGTAACGGGAAAAAGAGTGAACGATGTGGAAGAGATAAAGAAAAATCTGGTTCTTCAGCTGACAAATCCTGTGAGATGGATAGATACGATAGATAATATGATAAAGGATGGAACGAAAAAATTCATCGAAGTAGGACCTGGAAAAGTTTTGTGCGGACTTATAAAGAGAATTAACAGCGAAGTTGAAGCATCTGAATGGTCGCAAGCCATCGAAATATGATTAAAGTTTATTTTGGACAGTCTATATAAAAAATCGAACAAATACTCTGGAAAGGCGAATGGGGGGAGTACGAAGCTAATTTTGTGTAACTGCAGAACTGGTGTTAGTTTTGGATACTGTTTATATCGTTATTTTCCCTCTGACAAACAAATTAACATTACTTATTTTGCACTCGCCATAGAGAGGTTAATTGGTATAATATCTCGAATTACACAAAATAAGCTATGCTCCCTCAAACTTTTTCAAATTCCGAGCAACTCAGCATATTAACATAATCGCGCCCAGAAAAATTAGTGCATCTGCGATAAATTCTATATAGGTTCCCTTTCTTATCGCGCGCATTCCAACGACGAAGAGCAAAAACCACATCGCAATTATAATAGATGAAAACATACCTGGCATACTTTTGCTCAAAAATATAGCGGCAATCCCGGCCATTGAGGCAAAAGCGCCAAAAATTACCGTGAGTTTTTCCCCAACCATTGCTGTGAATGATTTTCTCTGAAGAATTCTGTCCGTTTCAAGCTCTTTCAACCCCATCGTCAACGCACGCAGCCCCCCAAGAACCGCTATCGGTATCAGAGAAAGCGGCTTAACATAAGAACCCATAGAAAATACGAGAATAATCCAGAGGACCATAAGCATAGTATCCTTAATCGACGATGGAATCAGCCTTTCGAAAATCGGCAGTTTCCAGTATAAAATGGTGAGGGATGCTAAAGCTACTGCAATCGCCACAGATACAACATCCGCGAACAATGCAATGAAAACGGCAATAGCCAGAGCCGAAATAGACAATGGAAGAAGAGTTTTTCTTGTCTGTCTTACGAATTGAACTTTATTCGGGTCCATCAGTGCGAGTCCCTGCCATTCTCGGTTTTCATACAAGTTCTGTGCGGCGAAGAAAATCGCCGATGTTATGAGACCTCGCGCAACGGACGATGAAAAGCCAAAATTTTTTGCAAGCGCAAATGTGAGAAACCCCACGGAAACAGCGGGGAAAAAGTTGCTCCTCAACATAGAATATGCGATTTTTTTCAGCCAATTCCACTTCCAGGGCGGCAAAAATTTTTTGTTCATCGTCTCGAGGTATTCAACCACACGGGAAATAATCCAGTGTGGCGTTGATGCGCCAGCAACGACCGCTATTCGTTCAATTTCCTCAAAATCTTTCGGTGAAATGTCCTTTTCCGTTTCAACCCAGAATGTTGGCAACCCCGTTGCCGATGCAAGTTTATACAATCTTCCAGTATTGGCGCTGTTTTTTCCACCTATCACCACAAAGGCATCGCATTCTCGGGCAAGCTCTTCGATTTCATCCTGACGATATGAAGTTTCCGAACAGAGCGTATTTTTTATGACAGCATTTTGAAAATTTTTTAAAACCGCACTTACCACTTCGTCAAATGTCCTTCTATCCATAGTTGTCTGCGCGACAACAACGACCTTTTCCCATCGGGGAAGTTTTGAAACATCATCGGGAGATGAAACAACTGCAACATCGCCACTTGCTTCACCCTTTATGCCAACGACTTCCGCATGCTCACTATCTCCCACGATAATTACCGCATATCCTTCATTTGAATATTTCTTCACTATTTTATGGACATACGCGACCTTTGGGCAGGTTGCATCGAAAATTTCATACCCGGCATCGACGATTTCCTGTCGCACATCGGGAGAAACGCCGTGAGAACGAATTACAACAATATCACCAGGATTGCCATCGGAAAGCGACTCAATGACGCCTATGCCCTTTTCCTGCAGCATTTCGACAGTCTGCGGGTTATGTATCAAAGGACCGTGGGTAAAAATCTTTTTACTGCGCTTTTCATCGGCTATGCGCAGCACAAGTTCCACAGCACGCTTAACACCGACGCAAAAACCAGCACTTTTGGCAAGTTTAATTTTCATATTTTTTTATTACAGGTGACAATTATATGGGAATTATATATTGACGAT
>JAGHAI010000030.1 GCA_021161555.1 bacterium | reverse complement strand
GTTGTAATCGTTTATGTCAGTAAATTCGAACTGCCATATATGATATTCATCTTTAATTCTCTCAAAGAATAGTGTGATTACCTTTTTATCGGTATAATTTTTCCATTGCCTGAACGGATAATATAGTTGCCTTATAATTACATTATCAGCTTTTGAATTTTTTACTTCCACCAACACGACCTGTTTTTCTCCTTCGTATCCAGCATCCACTTCAGTTTGCACACTTTGAACAGTTATCTTTTGCTTCCCAACACAGAAGGAAAATTTAGGTGTATATTTTCTCCCCCGTATTGTCAGCACGAGCGAATCATCTTTCATAAAACTTCGAATTAAACTTGAAGCATAGGCAAAATCTATGTGTTGCATTTCCGAATTTCCAACTAACGAAGTATCAAGATTGAACTTTAAGCTGGATTTATATTCTTTGACCTTTGTTTTTATTTCAGGAATATCGACATATCCCTCGCCCTTAATAATAGCATATTTACCATTTTTTATAGGAAGAATAAAGAGACCTTTCTCTCTGAAAATTCGGGGACGACTTTCACGAGTATCCTGCTTGACGAGTATCCTTACTTCTCTGTTGGCTGTGGTTACATAGTCAGCAGTTGCGGTTTTTATTTGCTCTGCAGTCAGAATGAATGGTTCTTTCGAGAAATTATGACTGTCTATGCTATACATTTCAAAAATTCTTTCCCAGGGTTCGTCATGCATAATCACTCCTTATATACAAGGTCTAATTCTGTGTCAACCAATTGCTTGGGATATTCCAGATGCACATTTTTCAGTCTTTCTCGTGCTATTTCGTTATATTCAGGGTTTTTCTCTATCATTATCCATTTGCGTCCATAACTTTGAGCCACCACACCTGTCGTTCCGCTGCCAGAAAAACAATCAAGTATGATATCGTTTTTATTTGTGGCTATGAGAATTATTCTGGATATAAGTTCTATTGGTTTTTGCGATGGATGCTTTCCATAACTCCTTTCCTTTTTCGAAGGGTAGGGAATTGTCCAGACATTCCTCATCTGTTTATTCCCATTAAGCATCTTTGAAATTTCATAATTAAAAGTCCAGTTCTTTGCTTTATTTTTATTTTCGTTGCAGACCCATATTATATATTCAGTGCTTTCCGTGAACATTCTGCAGGTTATGTTGGGTTGTGCATTTGGTTTGAACCATACTATTGAATTGACAATTTTTAAATCCATCTCATTAACTATGTATCCTATATCATATATGTTGTGATAAGAACCGAATATAAATATATTTCCATTAGGTTTCACTACACGATGCACTTCCGATAACCATTCTCGTGTAAATTCAATGTATTCCTCACGAGTAAATGAATCCCATTTTTCTTCAATTGTTATGTGTTTTGAGAACGCCCACGAAAGTCCTTTCCTGTTGCTTATGTTATACGGTGGGTCGGCTATGCAGTGGTCGATGGAATTGTCATCCCACTTGCGCATTATCTCGATGCAATTGCCTTCGTATATTTTGTTCGTTTCTGGAATCATTGCCGTTTAGCAAAATATAATTTTTCTACATCTTTTCCACCAATTCATTAAATTCTTCTATCTTCTCGTCGATTTCGGGGATGAGACGATGTATTTTTGCCCAATAGTCCCTATCATACCACTGCGCATTCAGTTCATCAAGGTCTTTGCCCTGCTGCTCTATCCAGGTGTAATATTTCAAATTGTGAACTCGCTTTCTGTCGTAGTATCGCAGTTCGAGCATATTGTCCGTCGAAAGGTTCATCATCATATCGAAATCCTTTGCGGCATCAATTTCGGTGTATTCGCCAGATTTTTCCCTTTCCTCGCGAATGCGCGACTGATATAGTTCCATCGAATCTGTAAAAACCGTCATCACGATGTCGTCGCCATCAAGTTCGTAATATTTCGCAAATTTTATCGCAGCAATGAGATTCCCGATGGAAGATATCCCGAGCAGGTCGAGATTTTTTGCAATTTCATCTGGAACACCCTGCTTTAATAGAAATTTTATGCCTTCCGGTTCGTTGAAAAGTCTCATCAGGCGGATTGTATGTTCGTCGTCCACGGCGATTACCATATCCGTGTTGCGGACATTGTGTATCCAGGGGATGTGCTTATCGCCGATTCCTTCAATTCTGTGTCCGCCGTATCCGTTGAGGAGAATTGTGGGGCACTGCAGCGCTTCGCCAACGGCAATCTTCGACGCGGGAAATTTCTCCTTTAAAAAGTCTCCGCATCCCATCGTGCCAGATGAACCCGACGAAAGAACAACGCCGAAGTAATTGCCATCCTCTTTCTCGAGAATTTCGAGCATCGCATTTCCCGTGACTTCGTAGTGCCACAGGTGATTGCCAAATTCGTCGAATTGGTTGAAAATTACTACATCGTCTCGGATTTTCCTCAATTCCCAGCACTTATCAAAGATTTCCTTCACATTGCTTTCGCATCCTGGTGTGGCGATTACTTCGCCAGCTACCTTCGCAAGCCAATCAAAGCGCTCCTTCGACATTTCTTCGGGCAGAATGGCGACGGATTCGCACCCGAGCAGATTGGCAACATAAGCACCGCCGCGGCAGTAATTTCCCGTCGAGGGCCAGACTGCCTTCTGATATGTCGGGTCGAACTGGCCAGTTATCAGTCGTGGGGCAAGGCAGCCAAAAGTCGCACCGACCTTATGCGCACCTGTTGGAAACCATTTCCCGACAAGAGCAATTATGTTTGCCTTAACTCCCGAAAGTTCCGAAGGAATTTTTAAAAAATTTACCCCGTCGAAACCGCCTCCGTAGGCGACGGGTTCGTTCTTCCAGGTTATGCGAAATAAGTTGCGTGGATGAATGTCCCACAGACCAATGCTTTTTAGTTCATCCTTAATCTTTTCCGGAACAATTTCGGGATTTTTCATCTGCGCAAATGTGGGGACTATTATGTTTTTCTCCTTGCATCTGCGCGCTGTTCTTCGCAACTGCTCGTCGTTCACTGTGAGGTCTATCATATTTATCTCCCATTTATTTTGTTAATGTCCAAAAATTTCCACCGTATCCAGCGCAAAAACCCAGTATCCTTGTCTGTAGCGAAGCGAATCGGCAATGAAATAGGAGGAATATTCTCTGCTATACCCAAAAACGGACGAATAAACTCCCGGCGAACTTGTGAGATATGTCGCCGGTATGGTTTCAACGAGTCCGCCGATGAGATTCCAGCCAGGATAGAGGATATAAAGCAGTGAGTCGTCTGATGATGGTAAAAGAACTTTTACCCAGAAATCGCAGGTATCACAGAGCGCATAGTCGCAGGCGCTGAAGGCAAAATGATATAGTCCAGTGTCCGCCGTATCGGGGTAGAAGGCATATCGTATCTGTCCGCTGCCGCCAAAACCCCAGTAATATGAACTATCCTCTCCCCAGTGTTCGTATCCGTCGGGCGTTTCGAATGTAGTGCAGAAGATCTCATCGCCATCAGGGTCGTTGAAGTCGATGTAAACCCACTGTGTCGTGTCCGAAATTTCAATCATTATGGTATCGTCGGGGCAGGTCGTTATGATTGGCGGGTTGTTCGGCGGCGCCGTGTATGGAGACTCGTCCGCTCCGATGTCCCACCCGCCACCGATGGGACGGATGTCGCCTTCAAAATCAATCGTCGGTGCATAAATCACCGTATCCCAGAATGAAACATAAACCGATTCCACTCCCGCATCTATGCAACGGGAACTGTCCGACAGGTGAAAAAGAGTATCCGCAAAGAATGGATTGACATTTATTATACCGTCGCCGAAAATTAGTTCGCCAGCGCCGACATCGAAGTAGCAATCTGCGGTGTCAAGGTCGCAGTGGGAGATAAAGAGGAATGTGCTATCCGTTGAATCTCCCACTTCGGCGCAAATCTGGCTTCCGAGGGAGTCGGCGGAATTGTTCGTTATTATGTTATTGAATATCACCGCTCGAGATACATAGAAATGGTAAACAACTAAATATATTCCCCCACCATAATCAGCGCTGTTTCCTATGATTGTGTTGTTCGATATTGCGATGTTATATGACCAATAGCAATATATTCCGCTGCCATCGTTTTCTGTGATTGTGTTGCTCGAAATTGTGATGTTGTCTGAGTTCCAGCAATCTATCCCGCCGCCATCATTTTCGGTGATTGTGTTGTTCGATATTGTGATGCTGTCTGAACCACAGCAATATATCCCGCCGCCATCATTTTCGGTGATTGTGTTGCCCGATATTGTGATGCTGTCTGAACCACAGCAATATATTCCGCTGCCATCGTTTTTTGTGATTGTGTTGTTCGAAATTGTGATGTTTTCTGAGTTAAAGCAATCTATCCCGCTGACATCATTTTCGGTGATTGTGTTGTTCGATATTGTGATATCTGAACCATAGCAATATATTCCACCGCCATATTCAGAACTAATAGTCCTGTTTCCAGTTATTGTGCTGTGCGAAATTATTATGTTAGAAGTGGAATCAATATAAATCCCGCTGCTGTTCGAGCCTTCTATGTGGCAATAAGTTATGGTGCAATTTTCAGCAGGTTTTATCAAATCTATGCCCTCCCATCCAATTGCGGTATCCTGCGGAACGAAAAAGATTGAATCGGTTTCAGTTCCCACGGCGCGCAGGAGCGCGGCGCTGTCCACCACGAAGGCAACGGAATCAGTAAAGATAAGCGAACACCCTGGCTCGATTATAAGCGAACTGCCCGTGGGAATGTGAACTTCCCCATCAACATAATATGGCGAACCAGATGCGAGAAAAACGCCGCTTATGTTTCCGCCGGGAATGTGGGTTTCGGCGAAAAGAATTCCGGCGACAAAAAGAAGTGCCACTACTAAAAAAGACAACCTTTTCATATTGCCCCCCGGTTTAATTTTCCTGAAAAAATAAAACGCTAAAAAAGAACAAGTCAACAGGAGAAGGAATTTGTCTAACTGCGCATCTCTGGTTTAAAAATACTTCATCACGCCCACAAGGATGCCAAAAGGTTCCTGCCTGGACAATATAAGATGGAATGCGGTAAAATCTTCGCCGAGTTCTATCGTCGAGCCGAGCGAAATTCCCGCATAGACATCCACATCTTCAAGCCCGATGTGGTCGAGATAAGCGGTAACTGCACCCGCAACACCAAGAGCAATTTCCCCACGATGATATCCCTGTTCGATGTATGCGAACGAGACTTGAGGACGAAGCATAAATGCGAAATCATCCTGTCTGACGAGGAACATTGCATATCCCGCGCCGCAGCCGATGCGAAATGCTCCGACTTCGCCGATTGTAAATTCCGGAATATCGAGCCAGAAATCTGCGGCGCGCTCATCGCTGAATGGCGAACGATAGACTATTGAATTTGGCGTCGTCATATACCCGAGCGCCATTCCATCTCTCGGCGGCGGCTCGCAAAAGAGAACGGAAACTAAAAGAAAAAGAATTATCAATAATCGAAG
>JAGHAI010000036.1 GCA_021161555.1 bacterium | reverse complement strand
GCAGTGATATTTTAGATAAAACAGCATTTCTGTGGTTGGAGCAAATAATTTATGTTGATTTGTTTGGCAGGGGGAAAATAATGACAAAAACAATGCCAAAAAATGATAGCCTTGCCAATTTTTGAAATTGCACAAAATTGGTTACGGATTTTTATTTTTCACAATAAAAATTTATGTCGGCGCAGACTTTACATAAGATAAAATCGTTTTTGGGTTATTTCTTGCACAGAACAGAACCCTATGCAATGCCCGTTCACTATCACATCGAAGCCACGAGCAGATGCAATCTCAAATGCAGGTTTTGTCCTTATAGAGAAATATCAAATAAGCCCGATTGGTTCGGCGATATTTCTCCTGAACTTTTCGAAAAAATTCTCAATCAGATAGCAGACTATCCGCCTCCGCAGGGGATTTCGCTTCATCTCGGCGGAGAACCACTGCTTCATCCCCAAATCGACGAACTTGTCCGCATAACTCATAGAATTTTGAAAATTAAACCTATGTTTGCCTCCAACGGAACTCTTCTAACTTTGAACGCTGCGGAAAAAATTGCATCTGCTGGCGGAGCGGAAATTATCATAGATTTTTCAGCGGATAGAGAAGTATTTGAGCAAACGCGCACCGGTGCAAACTGGGAAAAAGTTCGACATAATATTCTGGCAGCGATTTCTCTGGGCGATGAGAGCAACATATCGATTTATATTCGTTCGCTCGATAGGGATATGGACAGGTTGAAAAATGTGCTGGGCGAACATAAAAATTTGTATTTCACAGAATTTGAACTTCACAATGTCGGTGGCGATTTTGCTCAGGTGGTCGAAAGCGAGTTTGGAATGAAGATAGAGCGCAAAAAATACTATGTCTGCACTCATCCGTGGTTTGGAATGGCGATAACCTGGGATGGCAAGGCGGTCATCTGCTGTCGTGATGTCGTAAGAACTCACATCGTCGGCGATGTGAAAAAATCTTCCCTCGAAGAAATCTGGTTCGGGGATGAAATGAGAAGAATAAGAAAACTGCTCGTCTCTGGCAAAATAGAGCAGTTGTCGCTGTGCAGAACCTGTTCCCGTCCGTGGGAGAAGAAAAATAGCGTGTTCAATCTCGTGAAACGATATTTTTTCAATTTAGGTTGAATATTCAGTTTTAATGTGAAAACTTTCTTGTATTTTTTTAAAAATGTTTTTTATTGTTGAAAATTTAATTTGAGCGAGGTTTTGCGATGTTATTTAAGGATGGCGTTGCGGAGACAGCCGATTTAAGAAATATTTTTCCCGATGAGGAGAGATTGAACGCAGGACCTGTCGCAATAATTGAGTGTTTTCAAAAAATTCCCTGTGACCCCTGTCATACTGCCTGTCCAAAGGGGGCGATTTTGCCATTTGAAAACATAAATGACCTTCCTCGAATTGATTTTTCACTGTGCGATGGGTGTTCTCTCTGCGTTGCGGCGTGTCCCGGGATAGCAATTTTCGTCGTGGATATGACATACAGCGAAGATAAAGCATTGCTGAAACTTCCGCACGAATTCGTTCCGCTGCCTCAAAAGGGAGAAATTGTTCCGCTTCTCGACAGATGGGGAGAAATCGTTGCCGATGGCAAAGTTGTTCGTTCTGTGAAATTCAAAGACAGGACATCTGTGGTATGGGTTGAAGCGCCAAAGGATAAAGCACTCGACATTCGTGCAATTGCGCCACAAGCTTATGAGCGCGAGAATCCATTGAGAGAAATCGGCTGATTTAATCGCACAGTCCACACGAAGCGCAGATTTCTCCGTCGTATATGCGAGAAAATGCGCTCTCATCACCGATGTATAGCGAATTTGCGAGATTTTTTAACTTATCTTCGATTTCAGCGTCCCATTCGACAATCTGGTCGGAAATTTTATCTCTTTCAATCCATATTATCCTTCCCACAATTTCGGCGGGATTTTCTCCCAGCGATGCCGCATAAATCAGGCGGTAGATGTTTATCTGTGCGGAATACAGAATTTCATTGAGTTTCGAGTGCCTGCCTGTTTTATAGTCCCACACTTCATACGGATTTTTCAAAAGAACATCGGGAAAGCCAGTCAGGACGAGTTCCCCGGTGTTCATATAGACGGGGATTTCCTGAAGTATATCCGATTCAAGAAGTATTTTGTTGTATTTGCTTTTGAAAAATATTTCGGCAAGAATTTTTATTTTTTCGTCGTCAGAAATTTTTTGTGCCATCGCAGATGCGTGTTTTTCCGATTTGAATGGTGCATAGGACAGAAGTTTATGCACGATGTTGCCAAATTCTTTTGAACTTTTCTCAACATTTCTGGTATTATTTCTGGCAAAATTTTCCTCGCCAAAAATTCCGCCATTTTCAAGGAATTTTTTGAAAAAGAATTCAGGACAGGCGACGAAGTGAGATGCCCTGACCACTGAAATTTTAAAAAATTTTCTCGGTTTTATATCTATCGAAGTCAGGTCTTTTATGGGTTTTTCTTCGGGAATATGCTCCTTCCATTTTTGCGGCGCCTTTATTTCGGAAGATTTTATCGTGAAAAGACCTTCGGGATTGTCTTCTGGTAACTTTCCCTTTTTGTTGAACCCGACGCCGCTGAGAATGTATTGTATAAAAGAATTTGCTTTAATTTTTCCAACCACTATTAGATGGCGTTTTGCACGCGTCAGAGCCACATAGAAAAGTCTTTTGTATTCCGCGTCTCTCTTATCTTTTCCAATTGCTCCAGCGAGATAATGAACAAAAGTTTTATAACTATCCAGATATGGTATCGGTATAATTTTTCCCGCAATTGTCGGTTCGAAGTAAAAGTCTCCACTATTGCTATTTTTCAGTTTTAACGGGTCTGCGACGACGACGATTTCCGCTTCAAGCCCCTTCGCAGAATGTATCGTGCTTATTCTGACCACATCCTTCGTTTCCAGCGGCGGCGCATATCCAGTCGCATCCTGCTCTCGTTCCGCTTTAAGAATCTTAAAAATTTCTTCGTTATTCATCCCCATTTCCGATACGAGAGAATTTACCTTTGCGAGAAATTTTTTCACATTAGCCGTCGCCACATCGGGAAGATAACTGCACAGCGAGTAAAAAACTCCATCTGTGTCGAGAAATTTTTTAAGAACCACATCGAGCGGGTTGTCGTGCGAAAATTCAAGCAGGTTTTTCAGCGTCGTATAGGCATATACAATTCTGTCATTTTCGTCTCTGTTCTCGTGCACCCAATGTTCTATACATTCCCATAGCGTCTTATTTTCCTGCGATGATTTTTCATTACGCGGTGTCTTCTTACAATGTGTGCGAATCTGAAATATCTCTTCGTCATCTATATTGAACACAGGTGAACGGAGCAGATAATACAGCGAGCCGTTCATCTGCTGGCTGGAAAGAAACGCCGCGAGATGAAACAGCGTTGCCACTTCGGGAGCGTAATAAAAGCCCGATTCCACAAGCGGAACGGCGGGGACATTCCTCTCGCGGAGTTTTTTCAGTATCTCAAATACGAGGTTTCTCTGATATGCCAGAACTAAAAAATCGCCTGGCGAAACATTTCTGCCGTCGATGGAGAAAAACTGCCCTTCCAGTGCAGCGAGGATGACATTGACAACCGCATCAGCCTGTCCCTCGCTATTTTCCATTAGAACGAGGCGAAGAGAACTTTCGTAATTTTTGGTCGATTCCAGTTTCTGAAAGCGCGCTTCATATCGAACTTCTGTTTCTTCTGGAAATGTATTTTCAAATATTTTATTCAAGAGGTTCAGTAATTTCGTGCCAGTTCTAAAATTTTTGTCGAGAACGATTTTTTCTCCGCCTCGATGAGAAATTAAATCTTCTCCGTCGCGCATAATTGAAACATCGGCGCCGCGAAATCGATATATAGATTGTTTTTCATCGCCGACGAGAAGAATTTTTTTCGCGTTCGGTTCGATGAGTTTAAAAATCTCCCACTGCAGCGGCGAAGTATCCTGAAATTCATCGAGCAGAATATACGACGGCAGAACTTTTCTCTGTTCTTCCGGCGATAATTTTTCGATTAGTTCTTTTGCGCGGATTAGTAGTCCGTTATAGTCAACGGTGCTGCTTCTATCTGTGCCAAGCCAGATGAAATCTTCAAATGCAGTATATAGTCTGGAAATGGAAACTATATCGTGCGCCAATTCGTATGCTTCATTCAGATTGATTGCGAATTCTTTTAACAATTTTCGAAAGTCATCCAGTTTTTCATCTAATTCGTTCAACTGTAAACTCTTAATTCTATCTTTCATTTCCTCTATAAATTTATCATCGGGGAATTTTGACTTTTGCGGGATGTTATCCAGAAGCCAGCGCCATTTATCTGCGGTTTTGTTTTTAGACACGGCTTTTGGAAGGATTTTGTCCGTGTTTTTCTCAACGATATTCCAGAATTCGCTCCAGAGTTCTGAAAAATTGCGTTGCCATTCTTCCACAAGTTTTTCCTCATCGATTTTTTCATTTTCCATAACGGCAGCGCCAATTATCTGGCGCTTTTTGAACATCTGACACAAGATGTCTTTTAATCTTCTACGAGAATATCGTTTGATAAGACGGAGGACTTCCCTGCGCATCTCATCGTCTTTGACCTGTTCCGACAGAAAATCGATTACACAGTCCTCTGGAACGATGTCTTCGGGGTCCACCTCAAAATCTGGCGATAGACCTGCCTTGAAGGGCATTTGAGAAAGCAACCTGTGGCAGAACGAGTGAATTGTGGAAATATTTGCGCCGTCGAGGGAATGGTATATTTCGAGCCATCTTTCGTCCTTGTCCTTCCAGTATAGGTCGAATGCGGTCTGGCATATTCTATCCCACATTTCTGCGGCGGCTTTTTCCGTAAATGTGAGCGCGGCAATTTTCGAAACTTTTTCCCTGCTCGAAATCGCCGTCCGCAAAAATCGTTCGGAAAGAAGCCGTGTTTTCCCTGTTCCTGCCCCCGCAGATGCAATTACATCTTTTTCGGGGTCTGCCGCTCTGTCCTGTGAAGCAGTTAATTTGGTCAAGCCCACCTCCATTTAATCAACCTGAAATTTTTGCATTTCTATCCCAGAAAACTCCGTCAACATATCCCTGAATTTTTTTGTCCTTTTCTGCCAGATGTATTCGTTTTAGCGCATACAGGCAGTATTCTTCGTCAATTTCCACGAGGACGAAATTTCTGCCGAGTTTTTTTGCTACGACACCTGCCGTTCCCGACCCTGCAAATGGGTCGAACACGACATCACCTTCCCGTGAACTTGCCAGAATAATCTTTGCGAGAAGTTTTTCGGGTTTTTGCGTTGGGTGTGGAGTATTTTCGCTCATCGACCAGAATGGAATTGTTATGTCCGTCCAGATGTTCGATGGATATGTCAATCGGAATTTTTCGCCGTTTTCCTCAACCCAATCCTTTGGTTTGCCATCTTTTCTATACGGTGCAATGACTTTGCGCTTCAGCATAACTGCATCCGCGCAGAAGTGATAATCGTCCGACATTGTGCAGAACCAGATGTCTTCCGAATTGTTCTTCCAATTTCTTCGCGCACCTCTCCCCTTTTCCCGCTCAAAGGTGATTCTGTTTCTTATGATGAAGTATTTTTCGCACACGGACTGTATTGCCGCGGATGAACGCCAGTCGCCGCAGATGTATATCGATGCGTTTTTTTTGAGCAGGCGAACCATCTGCCCCAGCCAGGAATTAAGCCATTTTTCATATTCTTCGGTTGATAATTTTCGGAACGAAGCGGTGTTGAATTTTTTTGTTATATTGTATGGCGGGTCGATGAACAGCAGGTCGATGAAGTTCGACGGCAAAAATTTTACCACATCGAAGAAATCCTGATTTATCATTCTATTAAGGATATTTTCGACGCTGACATTATTGCCCAATTTAATAATTTCTCTGCGAAGCGTTTTCCTGTCTTCATCTGAAATGTGAAGTGTTTTATTTCGCGGCGCTGTCATTTTAATATCAAAAAAGTCGTCGTTTTCAAAATAAATTTGAGATGATAGCCAGGCTATACAAAATTACTGCGGTTATTAAAATGAAATGCACACATCATAATTTTGCAAAGTATTTGATAATCCACAGTCCGATATTTGCGTAAATTCCAACGACCACATCGTCGAGAAGCACGCCCCATCCTCCTTTAATTTTTTCGGCTGCCCCTGCAGGAGGAATTTTTACTATGTCGTATAATCTAAAGAGGAAAAATCCTGCCAGAAATAATCGCCAGTCCTTCTGGATATATGCGTATGTTATAGCCATTCCAACTGCTTCGTCGAGCACGATTTTTCGCGCGTCTTCCTTATGCCAGAATTTTTCACCCACACCGCAAAATGGCGCGGCAAGCGGAATTATTATGATGATGCCAGCAATATACCAGTATGATTGTGTTGGCAGGAAGAACCATATTATTGCGGCGGCGAGAGCACTCCCCGCAGTCCCTGATGCGATGGGACTATATCCCATTCCGAAAAATGTGGAAATAATTTTCACGAAAAATTTCATATAAACATCCGGTGCTATCTGGTGAATTTTATCGACCTATCAAATTCAGATGGATTTGTTGCTGTTGCACGCCCGACTTCTTCCGTGATTAAACCCTCTTTGAACAATTTTACCGCCGCCTGGTCGAATGTCTGCATACTGTATTCTTCCGCTCCTTTGGAAATCAACATCGGTATTTCGGCGATGCGGTTTTCGAGTATGGCGGAGCGTATCGTCGGCGTGTTTATCAATACTTCTGCAGCGAGAACGAGACCCTTTTTGTCGCGCCTTTTGGCGAGCCTCTGTGAAATTATGCCGATTACATTAGCCGCTATTTGCGAACGAACCTGCTGCTGCTGACTTTCCGGGAAATACGATATTATTCTCGCTATTGTTTCTTTTGCGTCTGTGGTATGGAATGTAGAAAATACGAGGTGTCCAGTTTCTGCCGCCTGAAGAACTGTTGCGATGGTGTCCATATCGCGCATTTCTCCGACCATAATTACATCGGGGTCTTCCCTTAATGCGGCACGAAGCGCTGTGATGAAATTTGGAGTATCAATTCCAACTTCCCGCTGATGAATTATGGCTCGGTTATCGCTGTAAACAAATTCGACCGGGTCTTCGATTGTTATTATGTGAACCTTGCGGTTTTGATTTATAAATTCTATTGATGATGCGAGAGTTGTTGTCTTTCCTGAACCGGTAATTCCAGTTACGAGCACAAGTCCGCGTGGACGACGGGCGAGAAGTTTAAGCACGCTGGGAACCCGAAGTTCTTCCAGAGTGGGAATGGTAAGCGGTATATAGCGCATCGCAATGGCATATTCACCACGAGAACGATAGATGTTCACTCTGAACCGCGCCTTGCCAGGAATCGAATAAGTGGTATCGATTTCCGTAAAGGAACGGAGGTGTTTGCCGTGTGCCTGTGCGAGAAGTTCGAATACGAGGTTTGTTATGTCATCGGTGCGGAGCGGTGGTCCTTTGACGACATATAAATCCCCGAACATCCTGACAATAGGTGCGCTGCCAGCTTTGAAATGAATATCAGAAGCCCCCTGACTTATTGCCTTTAAAAAGAACTTGTCCAGTTTCATAAAACCTCCGATTGCATTTTATTGTCGATGAAAAAATTATTTTATTTTTTGCAAAAATGCAATAAAAAACATCTCAAACATTTTGTTATGAGGTTTTAATTTTCAAATTTTTTCTAATATGTAGGATTATTGAGTTGGTTATGGAATTGATTTTTAGATTATGTTATTTCCCTATTATATGTGGATAATATGCAATCCCCCGTATATTACCCACATTAGTAGTTTGACAACTTTCGTATATGGGATATATTCTACTTAATTTTTGGATAAGGATGATTATGCACATTGAACGGCTTGAGATATTTGGCTTCAAATCATTTGCCCGCAAGACCGAACTGGTCTTTGGTCCTGAATTATGTGTCGTTATGGGACCGAATGGATGTGGCAAGAGCAACATTCTCGATGCAATTCGCTGGGCTGTTGGCGAACAGAGGATGTCACTTCTGCGAAGCACAACTCTCGAGGATGTGATTTTCAAAGGCTCTGCTGGTATGAAACCGCTGAACTTCGCCGAAGTATCCGTTCAACTCGCCAATGCGCAGGGACTTTTGTCATACGACCCGAAGGCGGACAGGATAAAAATCACAAGAAGAACTTATCGCGACGGAGAAAGTAAATTTTTCATAAACGGCGCATCCGTTCGACTGAAGGACATTCGCAGTATCCTCGCAACTGTTGGACTGGGTGATGTGGGATACGCAGTAATTGAGCAAGTGATGATAGACAGGATACTCGGCGGTGGTGCAGAAGAGCGGAGAATCCTTTTTGAGCAGGCGGCAGGCATCGCAAAATACAAAACGGATAAAGCCGCCACAGAACATAAATTGAGGGCAACACAGGAGGACCTCATCAGGCTTGACGATATTCTGCGAGAGATTTCGGAGCAGGAAGCGATATTAAAGCGTCAGGTAAGGCGGGCAAGACAATATAAAAATCTGCAGGAAAAGGCTCGACAGACCGAAATGGCGCTCATTCTGGGAAAACTTGGCAGATATAACATTCAGAAGGAGAAGATATCCAGCGAAATAGCAGGTCTTCGGGCAGAAGAACAAAAGGTTTCCGCTCAACTGGCAGACATTGTGGCAAAAATACAGAAAATTTTTGCAGAACGAACGGAAAAGGAACGCATCCGCGATGAGATTGCGGAGCGACGCCGTAAAATTGAGCGTAAAATTGCCGATGCAGAACGCGACAGTGCCGTGCTGAAGGAAAGAATCGACAACGCCAGAAATCTCATCCTGTCCGCTGATGATACCGAAAAAAAACTCAAAATGAAAATTGAAAAGGCTCGAGGCGAAATAAAAAGGCTTGAAGACGCAATCGTTGAATTTGAAGCCAGAAAAAATAAAATCGCTCGCCAGAGAGAAAATCTCCTGAAGAAAAAGAGCGAAGTAGATAAGTCTCTCCTGAAACTGAAACGGGAAATATCTCAAATCGAAGGCGAGGAGAAGAAACTGCGTGAAAAACTGTTTGAACTTAACAATCACATCGGTTTTGGCAAATCGGAGCGCGATAACATAGTTGAGCAGGTAAAATCGCTCGACGAGAAAATAGCCACAAGCAGGGATGAACTAAAAAAACAGAGTGAAATCGTGCAAATATCACAGGATTTGCTCGCCAGACTTGAAAATAAACGGAAAAAACTTCTGGGCGAAATCAACGGCATTCGCAAGGAACGGACTGAAGTTGCGGAGAAACTGAAAGGAGTTAATGCAGATGTATCGTTGCTTTCGCAGAGGCGCTCGGAACTTATGGGGAGAATTAGCCAGATAGAGAGCATAATTTCCTCTGGAAGGGACATCGGCGATGGCGTTAAAAGACTTTTAAGCCGCAGGGACAAAAGGATAATCGGTGTGCTTGCGGATTTAGTTGAGGTGGACGACGAAAATTCTGCCGCTGTGGAACAGATTCTTGGAGAGCGAGTAAAGTTTCTCGTCGTCGAAACGGCTGACGATGTGCTTGCAGCTGTGGAAAATGCACCTCAAAACAGCGGCGAGATTGGATTTATCATCCTTTCGGAACTTCCCGAACCAGCAAATATCCCGGATTGGTTCTCCGCAAGCGACAGAAGACTTTTTTCTCTCATCGGCGATACAAAAATTTTAAAAAACGCAAATTTGAAGTATTTTAAAAATTCCCCCACGGATGAAAAGGTTTTTGTCTCCACCAGCGGCAAGGTAATTCGTCGTCGTGGGGAATTGAGAATAGTTCTGGGTAAGCGCAGGACAGGTGCATTGGCGATGAGAAGACAAATTGCAAAGATGCGCAGCGAACTCGCCGATGTGGATGGTAAGTTGAATGTTCTCACTGAAGATAAGAAAACTTTTTCCCAAAAATATTCTCACCTCGATGAAAATCTGTCCGAACTCGATGAAGAACTGCGAAATACAGAGAAAAAATATTCCGATGCGGAGCGTGAGTATCAGTGGGCAAAGGCGAGAATTGAACAGCTTAAAAAGAACATCGCTCAACTTGAAGAACAGCGCGAAGAAAGGGAAATTTCGCTGAAAAAACTCGACGAAAACCTGAATGGATGGCGCAGTGATGCCGAAAAAATAGGAAAATATCACGATGAACTGCTCGAAAAAATGGAAAAGCTGGATGACGAGCGAAAGGAACTGGAAAGACATAGCCACGAACTCGACGAAAAAATTTCCGCAAATGAACTCGCAAATATCAGTAACGAGGGGGAAATACGACACGCTGGACAGGACATCGAACGGGAAAAAATCGCTAAACAGGATGCCGAAAATGAAATAGCGAAGTTGAAGAAAAACATAGCCGATGCGAAGAAATCCATAGTTGAATTTGAAGTGAAAATAGCAAAGCGCGGTGAGGAAATTCAGAAACTGTTTTCAACTCGGGATGAATTGGAGCAGGAAGAGGAAAAAGTCAGGAGGGAAATTGAGAAAATACAGGAAGAAGCCGACAAAATGAGGAAAAGCGAGCGTGCAGTTTCCCAACAGCGAGATGAATTGCGCCTGCAACTTGCGGAATTGGATAAAAAACTATCGGCAATAAATGCTTCGGCGGAGCAGATGAGAAACAGAGCGCTGGATGAAGCTGATGAGATACCCGATTCGCCGAAACCAATTTCAGAGGAGGAGGAAAGGGAACTCGTCCGCAAGCTGGAAAATTACAAAAGGAGATTGCAGCAGGAAGGTTCGGTCAATCTGGAAGCGGAGGAGCAATATGCCGCTGTCAGGCAGAGGCTGGATTTCTTCAACGAGCAGAAAAAGGATATTCTGCAGTCAATTGGCGATTTGAAACAGACGATATCCCGCCTTGACCAGGAGGCGAAGCGGCTTTTTCAAGAAACTTTTGAAGCGGCACGGAAAAATTTTAAAAGTGTATTTACGGAATTATTCGAGGACGGCGAAGCAGATATCCTGCTCGAAAAGCCCGACGAACCTCTCGAATCTGACATCATAATAAAAGTAAAGCCAGCGGGGAAAAGACAGTTATCGCTTTCGCAGTTGTCCGCTGGCGAAAAGGCATTGACCGCTCTCGCACTGCTCTTTGGACTTTATCTCGTAAAACCTTCGCCGTTCTGCCTGATGGACGAGGTCGATGCACCCCTCGACGACAGCAATGTGATGCGATTTTTGAAACTTATAAGAAAATTTTCGGACAAAATTCAGTTCATTGTGGTTTCGCACAACAAGAGAACTCTCGAATGTGCTGATTATCTGTATGGGGTTTCGATGGAGCGCGATGGAATATCGAAGATAGTATCCATCAAGATGAGCGATTTGAAACTGCAGCTCGAATAGAAATTTTTTTTAATATGATGCAGAGCAAACCAACAACTGTGTTTCATCAGTTATTCATCGGCAACGAGCGCAATGAACCTTTCATCATCTCTTATCGGGTCAAAATCGTGGTCGTTTTGAGCCATCTCCTTATACGGCGGAAATTTGGATATCGCTATCTTTAAGTTCTTTAACGCCTGCTCTATTTTACCCGTTTTAACAGAAATGCAGGCGAGGTTATAATAAGCAATGAAATAAGAGGCGTCATATTCGATACATTTTCTTATCACTTTTTCCGCTTCTTCTAAGTTTCCTATCCTTGATAGCAAAAGGCCATAATTATTTAGAACACCGATGTTATTCTTTTCCAGTCGAAGTGCCTTGTTAAGGTATTTTTCCGCTATGTCATATTTTCCCAGGTCAGTATAGGTTTTGCCGAGATTGGCGAGAAATCTCGGGTTATCCGGTTCAAGATTTGCAGCTTTGATAAAAAATTGTTCCGCTTCCTCATACCTTTTCCAATATGACATTATCACACCCTTTCTATTCCAGCATTCTGCACAATCAGGTTTTAACTGAATACTTTTTTCTACGCAGTCCAGTGCAAACTGCAAATCGCCTTCCAGTATGCCAATCTGACTTTTTTCAAGCCAGGCGTTGGCTATGTCATTGTCTATTTCCAACGCCTTCTGGAAACACTTCATCGCTTCGCCAGGATTCCCATTGCGAAAATACATAATGTTCAAATATAACCATCCCTGATAGAAATTCGGTCTTAACTGGACTGCTTTCCACAGTTTTTCTATTGCCAGATTTAATTTATTCATCTCAAAGAGCGCCATAGCTTCATATAGGAATGGTTCGGGAGAATCTGGCATTTCATCTTTCCACTTTTCAATTATATCGAGCGCTTTTTGGGGTGTCTTACGAACAAGATATATGTGAGCTATCTTCTGCCACTTCACATCTTCCCAATTATATCTTGATGGGGTAATTGGTTTTCTTTCACGGTCATCATAGTGCGTGAAAGATTTTACCCTTTTCATTTCCACTTCCCCGATTATTTATCTATGTTTTACTTTAAGAACACTGCGGTCTTTATTACGCTGCTCTTTTCTGACTTTAACTTGATAATATACATCCCGCTTGGCAAAGCATTTGGGTGCCAGACAACCGTATGAATACCAGGCTCATCCGAAGCAGGAATTGTTTTTAAAAGCTTTCCAGAAATATTGTAAATTTCTATTTGGGAAGCTTTATTATAAGATAACGATGAATATTCTATTCTCATCGAGCTGTTGAATGGGTTCGGTGATAGCGAAAGCATAAGATTTGATGGCAGCTTTGTTTTCTCTTTTATGCCTGCGTAGCTGGAATCTTCCGCCAGAACGACATCGTCTATATACCAACCTCGCGCGGAATGACTTGCATCGCTGCCGAGTTCAAACATAACCCAGATTACAGGATTTCCGGCAAAATCATACAGGGGAAAATTAACCTGATGCCAGTAATCTCCGCTTTCCATACCGCCAAAGGCATCTTCTCCGCCGAGAAAATCGTTGTGTTCCCCAACAATTCCATCGTATCCTTCCACTGGATATACAACTTCCCAGGTAGCACCTGAATCGATGGATACTTTTACATTGCCAGCGTCATACAGCATTCCAACCCATTCGCCGTAAAATTGATACCAGGTGTAGAAGCTCAGCAGTGGCCACCTGACATCATACAGCGGTATCTGGATAGTCAATTTCCAATCGGCATTGTTATCGTAGTTAGCATCGAGTCTGGTCGCCCAACACAAACTGCCGGAATGAGCGGTCTCTGGTCCCAAAGTGGGAACACCCCATTCCCATCCATCTGTGGGGTCTGCCACCATATCGCCATTGGTTTCTTCAAAATCCTCCGAATAAAGTTCAGGTGCGAGCAAAATATCAAGATATGTGGTGTCATATCGAGTTATGCTGAATGCAATAGAATCTCTTGTGACGAAATGGTCTCTCGACACCCGAAGATAATGGTTTCCAATCGAGACGGAGTCAAAGAAGAAATATCCATCCACATTTGTCGTTGTCGACCGTCCACAATCAACAATTTCCACAAGTGCGCCGGAATCGGGGTCAAAGTATGCCAGGTCAACATTTCCTTCGAGAACACCATACATTTGATGATACCCAAAATCGTCTATATACCATCCGTAATCAGTATTTGAACCGTCTGAGTAGAAATGAAAGCGCATAATGACTTCAGTGCCCGTAAATGGCGTAAGGTCGAATGACACTTTTTGCCATCCTCCACTGCTGCCCGAAAAGGCGCTTTCACCTGCGAGAGGTCCCGCCGTCATAGCGACAGGATATCCATCTTCCGGTGCATATATATTCCAGGTTTCCCCTTCATCAGTTGAAATTTCCACTACTCCGCCATCGTGCCCTTCTTCCATAGAATAATACTGCCAGAAATCCACAACGGGGTGTTCGATGCCAGCAGTAATTATATGTGGTGAAAGTGCCGTCCAATCCGCATCATTCTCGTAATCTCCGTCGAGAAGCGTTGCCATACAATCCGTTCCGCTGTGCGCCGGAAATGCAGGAGACGATGGATAGAGAAATCCAATTTCCCATCCCGTTTCCACGCTGAAGTCAGCTGGTTCATCCTCGAAAGTATTTCGATATGGCGGCGATGCCGATGGAGTAGCGCGAAATCTAATCGCAAGTGAATCGTGAAGGCATCCACCTGAACTTGTCCAGGTTCCAACTTCAAGTCCAATCAGTCCAGCGTTATCCTCTATACCGATGTGGGCAGTTCTATATGAAGCTGAAAACGGTTCAACATCGAGATATTGAAGTAAAACTTCCTTTGTTGAGTATTTTAATATCACTTCGAAAGTTTGCAGTGCAGTGCTACTAAATTCCTCAATTTGATAATACTCCACAACGAACATATCAGGATAGCCCTTATAATATACTCTTCCCGGACTGGAACCTGGATTTAAGTCTGCCCAGAGAAGGCCAATAGACGAGTTTGGGTTCGATGTGTTAGGAAAACCTGTTGTGGAAAGACTACTTGTAAACCAGGACCCCAACGCAACCCAGCCATTGGAACAAACAGTCAGCTGGTCAAATGCCATACCATAAAACTCGAAAGTTCCAGAGAGAGAAATAGTGGTGTAGCTGTCGTCATATAACGATAATGCGGTTCCATCGCTGGTTATGTCAATCCAGTCGAAAACCGGTCCGCCAGGTTCATCGGAATCTACCCAGCGATAACCAAATTCATCCGGACCTCCACTATCGGAATAAATGAAGGAAAATAAGATGATGATAAAAATTAAAATTGTAATGCGAGATTTTCTCATATCATTTCCCCCTTTTTATAATTATTGAATAAAATATTTGTGCATAATATTGAAAGCAAGATGTTTTTAAATATTTACATCTTGCAGTAGTAAATATAAGTTAATGTCGGAAATAAGGCAATGGCACTTAACAATTTCTACTTTTTATCTTCCTTTATGGAAAAAATTTTCAGCCTCTTTCGTGCTGTTTCGCCAAGAGAATCATCGGGGTGCTGTTCAGCCACCAGAGCGAAAAGACTGCACGCGTCGGAAATCCGCTCAAGCTGCACCATAGCATCTCCCATTTGCAGGAGAAAACTTGCAGGGACATCCTGACATCCAATTTCCTTAATTTTATCCATCACCTTCTCGCTCAGTTCGGGGCGTCCCTGAGAAAGTGCCATTTTACCGACCGAAACGAGATAATCGCACCCTCCAAAAATACTATCGGCGATGGCGACCGCAAAAAATACCGCAGAATCCTGCAAACCCTCTTCCCAGATGGATTGAGCAATCAGCATAGCATAATCGTAGGAGACGGGGGAACTTTTTTCCAGCGTTTTCCATCTCTCCGACACGGAAGCAGCAGCTTCGGAAAACATCATAGCGGAAAAGTAAAGTTTTCCAATCGCAAGTACAGCAGAATCTATCACAGCAGATAATTTCGCATTACCCCTGGCACTTTGATACAACACCAGTGCTCGTTCCATATCGCCGATGTTCTTCCATATCCAGTTGCCGACAAATATCTGTCCTCTGGCAATCCAGGGCTGTTCTCCATCCGAAACGAGGTCGTTTAGTGTTAGAAACGCGGATATTGTATCTCCAATTCCGAACTGAGCGCGCAAAATACCAAGTGTTGCTTCACACCATTCAGAATCGCCAGGAAGGCTTACAGCTTGAGCTTTCGAATATGCGTATATTGCATCGTTCCAGCGATTCGATGCCAGAAGCTCATTTCCCATATCAAGCGCCAGAGAAATGGCAAGAGGACTTTCGCCACGGCGCTCGAACATCCCATTCAATATCTCCAGCGGGTCATCGTAATCTCCGAGATGATATTTCGCTCGCTCCGAAAGAAGAACGAGAGAATCCAGAATTATTTCGGAAAAATTTTTATCAGTCATATCAACCCAGTTCAGAAGCGCACTGTAATTCTTCCGCGCAAACATAGCATTTGCCACCGAAAGTGCAATCTGTTCGCTGGTTCTGCCAGATGGATATTTATCGAGATATTTCTTCGCCGTTTCTATGGCAGTAGCAGTGTCTCCGGCATTGATTTGCGCGAAAAACAGCAAAGCCATTGCCTGGCGCCTGTGCTTGCGATGCTTCGAAAGATACTCCCCGAGATTTTCAATTGCATCGTTGAGACTCCATTGAAAATAATAACTTCGCGCAATTGCAAACGAAACATCATCCTCAAAGGTGGAATCTCCAAGCAGCGACTCCCACAATTGTCGTGCGAGACCATACTTTTTCATCCGTGCCTGACACCAGCCCCTGCCCCACACTGAATACTTTTTAAGTTCAAAGTCGGTTATCAGGTTATATAAAGAGTCTGCGGTAAAATAATCCTTTGAATTATAAGCGCATTCAGCAGCCATAAGAAGAGCATCCTGAGAATTCTGAGCATTATATGCGTCGAGAAAATATATATATGCCTGTCTGTATTTTTTGGCATCGAACATAGCCCAGCCATTCTTCATCATCAAATCGGCGCGAAATGATGATGGTATTTCATCGCCGAAAACCGCAGAATTGTCTTTATATGCCGATAATATCGCCTCTGCAGTGGAAATATATTTGCTCTGCGGCGATATTCTTTCCAGATGAGATAATTCCGCCTCTGCCGAATCGAATTTCTCTTCCCTGAGAAAGGACAGCATTTTTAAGTATGCCGCTTCATCAGCCCACCAGTGAACACTCTTTCGCGAACTGACTTTGTAAAAATCAAGAGCTTGCGCAAATGAACTTTCCGCAGAAGTGTATTCACCACCGAGAAAGTGCAGAAGACCGGAGCGATAGTAAATTTCACCCGACAGAATATTCATCGGATAATTTTTCAAAATTTCATTCCACTGCGCCAGCGCCGAATCTGCTCTTTTTAAATCTGCGAAAATCAGCCCACGCCAGTATTGAGCGAGAAGAATTAGAACATCGGGGATTGTATCGCCCTGCAGGGTTTTCAGCATACCCAGAGAATTATATGGGGTTTTGTATATATTTTTTATGGCGCTCCAGAATATCCCCCAGGGAACATCTTCGGGAAAGTTTTCTGCAAGCGCGGTGTCGATAATACCAAGCCACAAGGCAGCCCAGTTGCGCATTTCATAACTATCCGAACGCAAAAGCGAACGCCAGATGCTAATCGCAGAAGCGCTGTCATCTCCGGATATCTCCCAATCGGCAAGTATGGCAAAAGACCTCTCCGATGAGGGAAATTCATCGAGAAGCAGGGCGGAAAAATTGTCGTCATCCGAAAGATAGTCAAACGGAATTTCTGGGATTTCAACGGCGTATGCGGTCGATGCGAAAAAAAATAACGCAAGAAAAATACTGCAGAAAAAAAATTCTTCTTTCGACGAAGAAAACATCATAACCCCGAACAACATTGAGAAATTTTAATCGATGAAATATAAAAATCAATACCTATCGCTGAAGCCATATAAATCCATCCTTCATTTTAAAATTCGCGCTGAATATTATGACTATAAATTTCAATCAGCAACAGAAATTTTTGTTATTTATAGTTTGAAAGTCCAATCGAAAACCCAACCTTAGGATTCATATCGCCTATTTGCTGAATATCCGCAAGATATGTCTCCACAGAAAAAGCATATCTTTCCGCAAGGTGCCAGTTCACCCCGAAAAGAGGAAATACCATATGGGGGAAAAACTTTCCCCTCGTGCTTGGGGATACGCCGAGCATTTCTGTGCCGTCTTCCGTTTGAGTTACCGTCTGTGAACCGACCACAACCGTCCGCGACCTCGTGTATGGCATTTCCGACCACACAAATCTCATCCCAATTCCCGCATATAGAGAAAGATTGAATTTTCTCATATATCCAACCGCAAGGCCGGCGGCGTCAAATTCGTTGAGATGAACTATTCCGTCATATTCCCAATTATTGCTCTGGAACTTTTCCAATCTACTGCGAATGAAAAGGTATCGCCCATCAATCAACAGGTGAAACCGCATTCCCATAGCGTCAAACTTGAGCGGCGGTTTTATTCTAATT
>JAGHAI010000150.1 GCA_021161555.1 bacterium | reverse complement strand
GTGTATTGAAATTCCCTTCATCACTTATTGTTCTGATATAGAATGGCAGTGGCTTACAAATCCTGAAACGATACAGGTTGCGTCGGATATTTTTCCTTCAAGGGTGGATTTACCCGAAGAAGTAATCGATGGACTTGACGAGGCATATCTTCCATCGGCGCACAGTGGAAATCGCGCATACTGGTGTGGCACAGATATTTTCTACAATAATGGGACTTTCATCGGCGATGATTATATAACGCCAGGACTGCCGGATGACGGCGGACAATCGTATTGTTGGGCAGAAGCAACTCTTATAACACCAATTTTTAATACAGCAGGGTATTCGGATGTATATATGTCCTTCTGGACCTGGTGGGAAGTGGAATGTATCGACATTTACGCCTTCGATTTGATGATTATTGAAATTTCCGTTGACGGCGGCGCCTGGACGGCACTCGATACATTAAATCCCCCATTTTCTCGCCTTACTGGGTGGGATGAATGGGAAAGCTACTCGAGCGGTGGATATCTGCAGTATGGGCATTGGGTTCTCTGGACTTACGACCTCTCGGCTTATGCCGGTTCAAATCTCCAGTTTAGATTTCACTTTGATACTGTCGATGGGCTTTTTAACGGATTTCGCGGCTGGCTAATTGATGATTTCTATATCGGTCCCGGTCCTCAACACGGCGAACTTAACTGGAATCTCAACACAATTTCGACGATGGGAGTTGCAGACTGCCGCTTTTCTCCAAATCCCTTTGATGTGGAATTTTCCGTGTGGAATTCCGGCGGCGCAACCGTCCACGATGTAACGGCGACGATTATTCTTCCCACAGGTCTGCATCTTGCAGGGGGAGATTCTTCGTTCGCACTCGGCAACATTATTCCCGATGATACTGCAAATTGTTCCTGGCAAATTTTTGCCGACGATTCCGTTATGGGAAATAGATGTATCACCGTCTTGCTAACATCTGCCGATTCACTTATAGGATATCGAGAAAACTTCGACGATTCCACATCTCATCTATTTCACGACGACGGAAGTGGTTATTTTGACTACACGGATTATTCCACGATAACGAGAGCCGGTATGCCCATTTCGGGAATGGGTTTCGCCGGAATTCCGGCAAACGCTCCTTCTTATCCAGAAGGCGGGAATTGGTATCTTACATCCAACATAATGAACCTGACAGGATATTCCGAATGTTATATCTATTTCTGGCAATGGCTTAATGTTCGAGAAAGCGGGATTGATATGCAGGGAGTTGATGGCGGTATCGTCGAAATCAATGTGAACGGGACGGGCTGGCAGCAGATTGACGAATTTGCTACGGGATTGCTCGCTCCGAGATATAATGGATATATTATGCCTGGCGGCGGAAATCCTCTTGCATCAAAGCTTGCATATTGTTTCGACCTTGTGGGCTGGGTTCAGGTTCGCAGCCTTGATTTGATTGCGTTGGGCGTGTGTTCGCCTGGCGATAACATTCAGGTCAGGTTCAGGTTTGGTTCGGGCTCTTTTTCGCCAGACCCTTCGACTGAGGAAGGCTGGTATATAGATGATTTTATGCTTTCGTCCAGTGGGCATCCAATTGGTCCTTATGAAATTACCCAGTGCATCTGGTTTCCGCCGATAAATCCACCCAATGTGGAGATATGCTGCGATACGCTGATATGTTCTGATGATGTGGCGTTTCTTTCTGCAATAGTTACGGATGGCACAGCGCCATATACATACAGTTGGTTCCCGACTGCGGGACTTTCGGATTCTACATCACATTCGATTTATGCTAATCCCGAATCGACCACGACATATTTCGTCGTGGTTGAAGATTATGCGGGCTGTGTGGATACTGACAGCGTGGTGGTCAGCGTTGACAATATACGAATAGATGTTCTTTCGGACACAAGCGTTTGCCCCGATGATACGGCATTTGTGCGGGCAGTCGTATATGGCGGAGTTTCACCATACTCATATAGCTGGGCATATGACAGCGGAACTGTGGTTTCCCCATCTGCTGGCACGACGGCAGTTGTTTCGCTTTCATCGGGCTGGGCGATATGTGAAGTTGTTGATAATGCAGGATGTTCCGCAAGAGACAGCGTGTTCATAGATGTCCTTCCACTGCCGTCTGCACCGATTTTGCTATCTCCATCTCCCGATGAGACACTTTCCGTCGGCGCTGCAAATTTGATTTGGCACAGTTCCAGCGATGCGGAAATGTATTTTGTAATCGTGAATGACGAGACAGTTGCCACCACGATGGACACCAGCGCAATTTTTTCCGCCACGATTTGCAGTGGGGAATATATCTGGTATGTGATTGCACAAAATGGCTGCGGCAGCGCGATATCTTCGTTGCAGAACTTTTATACATACTCCTGCGAAGAACCGAGCGCATACATCGTCGAGCCGATGGATAATACCTGGAGTTCCTGCGAAAATCAGCAGATTATTATAGCCATTTCGTCGGAAAATCCAATCGATGTGTCGTCGATTAGAATAATTGTCAACAGCACTTCCTTTTCTGTGGATGGTGTGATGCTCGTATTTGACGGAAGCACGCTGACATTCAATCCTCCGGCGCACTGGCTCGACGGACAAATTGTTTCCGTATGTCTTGATTCCCTCGCCGATGTGGATGGAAACATTATGCACGATGACCTGTGCTGGAATTTTTTCATAGATTTGTCACCGCCTTATATATGGGACGAATATCCCGTTGGCGTTGTGGATGTGGGTTTTGGAAACATATCCTTCCACCTCGATGATACGCTTTCCGGTCTTGATGTTTCGTCCGTTGCGGCTGTGGTCGTTGTCGGTGAGGACACATTTTCATACACAGGTTCCGAAATCGGTTTTTCGGGTGATTCTTTCTGGATTGATGTTTCAGACATAGAATTTCTGCGCGGGGATACAGTTCGGGTTTGCATAACTGCGACTGATACAACGGATTACTGCCCCGATAATATCCTGGACACCTGCTGGACATTTTACATTCGCCCGTGCGATTTGGTCGTATATGCCTGCGAAGATGCTCATATTTGTCCGGGCGATTACATAGAGCTTGGTGCTGTGCCGCCATATTCGGGTGGAACATCCCCCTATTCGATTACCTGGCAGCTTTCGGGTGGAACGACAATCGCCACAACCGAGAATCCAGTGGTCTCGCCGGAAACCACCACGACATATATTCTGACCGTTGTCGATTCGTCGAGCTGTTCGGCGAGCGACACGATAACGGTGTTCTGCGATTTTGAACCAGTGAGAACGATTGAACTGCTCTATCCACCACACGACACGACGATGCCGCCTGGAATTATCGCTCTAAGCTGGCACGCACTTGATGGGACTTCTCCGATTTTATACGATGTCATCATAGACGGCGATACTGTGGCACCTGGAATTTCCGACACATTTTACAACTTTACTGCGGAATGCGGCGAGGTGCACCAATGGACAATTTCGGCTCACAATATTTGCGAAGAAATTATCCCTCACTGCGATATTGGCGGGGTTGTATCCATCGAAAGCACCTTTGTGGAATATTTTTCCGATACGGTTATCGATTTGTGGGACGCTGGCGGTATTTTGCAGTTTAACACATATTCCTGCGATGGACCTGCCGCATATATAGAAATGCCGATGCCCAGAACCTGGTCAAGTTGCGATGATGAGAGCATAGTCGTCAGGCTTGAAGACGAAGACGGAGTCGTTGCATCCACGATTGTCCTCGAAGTGGAGGGTGTGGAATATACTGTCGATTCGTCGGAACTTATCTGGTCTCCGCCGATGCTTTCATTTTACCCATCTGTGCCTTTCGCAGATGGCGATACGGTCGATGTTTGTCTGCTTGCCGCAGAAGATATTTATACAAACACGCTGACCGGCGATTCCCTGTGCTGGCAGTTTTTCATAGATGTTTCTCCGCCATATCTGTGCGCAAGTCCATTTCCCGTCCCCGATACGACCATATCATCTACGGCGACTTACATATCAATTCCGCTCAACGACGACTACACCGGCATCGATTCGAACTCGCTGGTGGTGGAAGTGAACGGAACAACCTTTACCATAGACGATAGTTGTATATCCTATAGCCCGATATGGTGCGGTCCGAACAGCCGCGAAATCTTTATCGATTCCCACTGCATATCGTATTCGGGATGCGACACCATCAGGATAAGAATTTTCGCCACAGACAGCACAGATTATTGCGCCGACAATGTTCTCGACACTATGTGGTCATTTTACATAGATTGCACAGGACCAGGTGCCGAAGCAATATATGTCCCCGAAGGTTTCTGGTCGTCCTGTCCCGACGATTCGATTGTCATTCATCTGTGGGATTCTCTTCCAGGCGTGGATACTACCACTATTTCTCTCGACATAACCGGCTATGGTATTGTGGACTATTCCGACGGTTCAATGTCCTATGATTTATCGACGGGGATGCTCGTGTTCCGTCCTCCCGCTCCGCTTCCCGATTGGGGGGACATAACGGTTACGCTGGTTTCCGCAAGCGATATGCTCGGAAATCCGCTTGAATCTCCCCTGTCGTGGACTTTTCATCTCGACAAAATTGCGCCGATTGTCGTCGATTTTGAACCGACCTGCGGAGAAACCGTATCCACAATTCACCCCGACATATCGATTGAACCTTACGACAGCGGGTGCGGGATTACCCTCGACAGCACAGTTTTGACAATCGATGGAACGCACACATTCCGATATGACACTGGCGATTTATCCTACGACGGCGTCAGGCTTGCGTTTGACCCCGATGCACACGGCATCTATTTCCCCGGCGGCAGCGATGTCGAAGTTTGCTGGCATCTGGTTGATTGTGCCGGAGATGTTTGCGCGCCAAATTTCACCGATACCTGCTGCACATTCTACATCGCTTCTGGTGGACCATATACTCTTATCGAATACCCTGGCGATGGCGATTGGGTCGCTTGCGATGGCGATAGCATTCTCCTCCACTTTGAAGATGAAAATGGAATTATTTCGTCGTCGATAGAATTTGAAGTATGCACAGGAACGGATTGTTCCGATTGCACAACTTACGATATTTCATCGCCTGAAGTTCACGGAATTTCGGAATTTTCTGATTCTGTGAATTTGTGGTTTGTGCCATCACCACCTTTTTCAGACGGCGATACTGTTTGCGTGAATATCATTGCGGCGAGTGATTCGCTCGGAAATACCATTGACATTGGCGGATATGCAGATTCGATAAGATTTTTCATCGACCTGTCTCCGCCTGTGATGTGGAATCAGTATCCTGCTGGTGAAATCGACGAAATGCCCGCAGAAATTTCCTTCGCGATGTTCGATTCTCTGTCGGGTCTCGATGATAGTTCACTTTCCGTATTCACATACAGTTCCACCTGCACGACGGAAATTCTTTTCATTGATGCTGGAATTTCCGTGGACAGCACTGGATTCGGCTTTTCACTGGACGATTTTTGTCCCTGCGAGCCAGGTGAGACAGTCTTCGTCCATATATCTGCGGATGACAGCCCCGATTGGTGTGAACCAAATCATCTCGATATGGAGTGGTTTTTCATCTGTCCTGGGTGCGACCTCGTCGCCGATGCCTGCGAAGATTTTTCTATATGCCCCGGTGCGGAAGTGAGTCTCGGTGCAGTCCCGCCATATCACGGCGGCATCCCGCCATACACATACATCTGGACTACGGCGAGTGGCGAAACCATTTCGACGGAAGCCAATCCGTCTGTATCACCCGATTCGACGATTGAATACATCTTGATTGTTCAGGATTCCTATGGTTGCACCGATTACGATACAGTTATCGTATATGTTGATTTCGAGCCTGTCTCAATTCTTGAACTGCTATATCCTCCATCGGATACACTTCTTCCGCCAGGAGATATCGCATTGTTCTGGCACGCGCTTGACGGAACTGCTCCGATTTTATACGATGTCATCATCGACGGCGATACTGTGGCACCGGGAATTTCCGACACATTTTACAACTTCACCGCGGGCTGCGGAGAAACGCACCAATGGACAATTCGAGCTTATAATTTCTGCACATCGGAAATTTTTCACTGCGATTCCACAGGCGAATGGACGGAGGAAATTGACACGATTTACTACGCTGACAGCGTCTTTTCGGAATGGTTGGGCGAGGCGATTTTTCATACATTTCCCTGCGGAGGTCCTGTTGCCAGTGTGGTTCGTCCCGAAAATAACCTGTGGTCAGCGTGCGAGCAGGAGAGCATTATTATTCGCATAGATGACGAGGACGGAGTGGCGGATTCAACGATTCTCCTGCGCGTGAACGGCACAATTTACACGATTGATTCAGTGCAGATGCAGTGGATTCCGCCGTATCTTGTATTTTATCCCTTTGCCGACGCTGAAAGTGGCGACAGCGTGAAGATATGTCTTCTTTCGGCGGACGACATATATGGAAATACGCTCGTGGGCGATACGATGTGCTGGTTTTATAGAACCGATTTTGAACCGCCATATTTTGAAATGCTCCAGCCCGAAAGTTCAACGCCAGTTTTCGATATGCAGCAGGATATACTGATAAAAATCTTCGACGACGGGAGCGGAATTGACATAAATTCAATCCGCTTTTTCGTCGATGGTGTCGATTTCACGGAGAATGTCATACTAAACTGGGAAGATGAACATCTTTCACTGCGCTTTGTTCCTGAAAATGCGGGTTTCTCATATCCTGCGGGTGAGACGATTTTCGTATCAATATCCGCAAGCGATGTGCCCGACTACTGCGATGCTCACATTGGCGATGCTGAATGGTATTTCATCACGCTTCCGGATGTGGGCTGTCGAGTTGTTCCCGATCCGTTTACGCCGAACAACGACGGTAAAAACGATTTCGCCGTGTTCGACTATCCGCAGATGTTTTTGAAGCCCGCCACAATCTACATATATGATTTGTATGGGAATAAAATATATACCGGTGAAATTGGTCCTGTGGCAGATTCGGGCGAACAATACAAGCGAATCTGGGATGGGACTGATATTTCGGGAAATCCGCTGCCGCAGGGACTTTATATGTATATCATTATGGTCGATGGCGAAATCGTGTGCAGCGGAACAGTCGTCATCGCAAGATGATTTTTAAAAATTATTTCATCAACAGCGAAAGGATGCTCTTTGCGGTGTGCAGGCGGTTTTCCGCTTCGTCGTAAATTATCGAATTTTCGCTGTCGAGCAGTGCATCGGTAATTTCGTGATTTCTGTCCGCTGGGAGGGCGTGCATTATTCTGCAGTCCCTTTTCGCGAGCGAAAACTTTTTCGCATCCAGAATCCAATCCCTGTGCATTTCGAGGTTCGCTTTCATCTGTTCGTGCATTTCCCTGCTGTCGTCGAATTCGTCGAAGTATGCAAAGCCACCCCAATTTTTCGGAATTATCACATCGGCATCTTCAAGTGCATCTTCCATAGAATTTACGAAGGAAATTTTTCCGCCGTGCTTCGAAGCATTACTGCGTGCTTTTTCGATGATGTTCTGCTGAAGCGGAAATTCTTCTGGATGTGCAACGACCACATCCATCCCATATCTTGGAAAAAGTAAAATTTGAGATTGCGGCACGGAAAGGGGTTTTGCGTGTGTCGTGGCATAAGCCCAGCTTATCACCACTTTAAGCCCATCGAGATTTCTTCCAAATTTTTCTCTTATCGTCATCAAATCAGCGATTGCCTGCAGCGGATGATAGATGTCGTCCTGCATCGAAATCACGGGGATGTCGGAGAATTTCGCTATTTCATTCAGATATTTGTTGCCGATGTCGTAAAAGCAGTTTCTTATCGCGATTCCTTCGCCCATTCTCGACAGTACCTTTGCCGTGTCCATCGGAGATTCTCCGTGTGAAATCTGCATTTTGTCCGCCGTGAGGTCGTGGGCGTGTCCGCCGAGTTGTGTCATCGCCGCTTCCATAGAGTTGCGCGTCCTCGTCGATTGCTCAAAAAATATCATAAAGAGCGTCTTTTGTTTGAGCGTTTCCACCAATTCGCCCGCGTATCTAATTCTCTTTAATTCGCCTGCAAGCTCGAGGACACTTTCGATTTCTTCGAGAGTCCAGTCGTCGAATGTGATGAGATGACGCCTCGAAAAATTTTCACTGCGATTTTCGTTTTGCATAATTTCTCCTCCAATTTCTTCGCCGATGTAATAAAAAAAACGATGTGCAAAATTTTGCAATAATAAACTTGACACAATCGAATACAAATTCCTTGTGTATGTCCGCAACAGCGGATATATTTAGCGTGCCTTTAATTTATAAAAAATGGATTACAATCCTGAACATATAAGGAATATAGGTATAGCTGCGCACATCGATGCGGGAAAGACCACCACAACCGAGCGGATTTTATACTATGTCGGCAAGATACACCGCATAGGCGAGGTCGATGATGGCACTGCCCAAATGGACTGGATGGCGCAGGAAAAGGAACGCGGCATCACCATAACCGCTGCCGCCACTACTATTTACTGGCGGGAGTATCAGGTAAACATCATAGACACGCCAGGTCATGTGGATTTTACCGTCGAAGTTGAGCGTTCTCTGCGCGCTCTGGACGGTGCAGTTATCGTTCTCTGTGCAGTCGGTGGCGTTGAACCGCAAACTGAAACGGTATGGCGGCAGGCAAATAAATATAACATTCCCCGCATCGTGTTTGTCAACAAAATGGATAGGTTGGGTGCTGATTTTGAACAGGATTTGGAAATGCTGAAGGAAAAGTTATCTGCAAAAGCAGTGCCGATAAATATCCCAATTGGCGAGGAAGAAAATTTTGTTGGCGTGGTTGACCTGATTGCGATGAAATCGTTGATATGGAATGAAGACGAGTTCGGTGCGAAGTTTGATATTGCTGAAATACCCGATAATATGCTTGAACTTGCACATAAGATGCGAGAAGAACTTATGGAAGCGATTGCGGATTACGACGATGAACTTATGGAATGTCTATTAAACGATGAAAACCCGGCGCCGGAAGTGGTGAAGCGAGCCGTAAGAAAGGGTGTTATACATCACGATTTCGTTCCCGTTCTTGCGGGTTCTGCACTAAAGAATAAAGGGATTCAGCCGCTTATGGATGCGATTGTGGATTTTCTTCCATCGCCTGATGATTTGCCGCCAGTTGTCGGAACTCATCCGAAAACTGGTCAGGAAATTGAGCGCCGCAACGACCCCAATGCGCCTTTTTCTGCGCTCGCTTTTAAGATTGCCGCCGACCCCTATGTGGAAAAGTTAGCATATTTGCGAATATATTCGGGCACACTTAAGATTGGCGGCACATATTTAAATCCCCGAACGAAGAAGAAGGAGCGGGTGCAAAAAATATTCAGGATGCACGCAAACAAGCGGGATGAATTATCTCGTGCTTTCGCTGGCGATGTCGTTGCCGTGGCTGGGTTGAAAAGTGTTGCTACGGGCGATACATTGTGCGACCAGCACAAGCCCATCGTATTCGAGGAAATGGAATTTCCTGAACCTGTTATTTTCGTCGCAGTCGAGCCAAAATCCAAGGCGGACCAGGAGAAATTAAACAGGGCAATTCTTCGATTGGAGGAAGAAGACCCCACATTCAAGCACAGAATTGACCCGGAAACGGGACAGACAATTATTTCAGGTATGGGAGAACTTCACCTGGAAGTGCTTGTGGAGCGGATGGTCAGCGAATTTGGAGTTCAGGTAAACATTGGAACGCCACAGGTGGCATATCGGGAGACGATTACAAAATCCGCAAGTGCCAGATATACGCTGGACAAAATCGTTGGCGGGAGAAGGCAATATGCTTCGGTCACTGTCGCCGTTGAGCCTCAGGAAGTCGGCTCTGGAGTTGTCGTTGTGGACGGGTTGCCTCAGGACAGCGAGATACCTGTGGAATTGAGACAATCCGCAATTCGCGGCATCGAGGCAACGAAGGAAAGCGGAACCATTGCAGGATATCCGCTTCTCGACCTGAAAGCCGAAATTGTGGATGCGGATTTTGACGAGGAACAATCGAACGAGTTTGCCTTTGAAATGTCGGCGTCTCAGGCATTTCAGCAGGCTATTCGGCAGGCTGAACCAGTGCTTCTGGAACCGGTTATGAAAATCGAAGTCGTCGTTCCCGAACAAAATCTCGGCGATGTTATGGGGGATTTGAGTGCGAGGAGTGCGCAAATCGAAGGAATTGACCATCGTTCCGATGGCGAGGTGATAAACGCGATTGTGCCGCTTGCGGAAATGTTCGGATATACCACGAAATTGCGCTCGATGACACAGGGCAGAGGTTTTTTCACGATGCAGTTTTCTCATTATAGAAGATTGCCGCCGCAGAGAGAGGAAAAACTGTTGCTCAAAGTCAGAGGATATGGAAAAGGTTGAAAAAACATAGATTGTGTTTTACAATAACAATTTTTTGTTGATTGTTTTATATTTTTTGTTATAATTTATAAAATTATAAAAATTATGGAATGAAAAATTTTTTCGCAATATCGTCAATCCTGTTGCCTATTGTGGTCTTTGGACAGATGTGGAGCGGTGGAGCAGGTGACAGCGTATATATCAAAATATCGGTCCGAATGGTAGGTGTATCCTGGTCAATTGATACCCTCGCTGACGGCTGGGATGACGATTCGGACACATTGCCCACCTGGCACTACACTTCTTCTTCTGAATATGATTCGTTCTGGACAGATGCAGGAGAACTTGATGTCTGTCAGAAATTGATAGCATCGTATTGGCTTGAAAATACGGGAGGAATTTCGCTCGATATAATGGTTCGTGCTGACATTCGGGCAGAAGATACCACCGAAATTCCCTGGTCGTGGAGTCCCGACTCTTTCACCTGTGCTGGTATAGATTCTGAAGGCATAGCCAATCAGGCAGGGCTTGCCGTTGTTGCTATGATTGCCGATGGCATTGTGGACGATTTTATGCCGGCATTTATAACATCCAGCGATATCCCCTATACCTGGTGGGACGAAATCGATGAGGACAGTTATTTCCCAACTCCGACCTGGCGTAAGTATCCCTATGTGAATGCCACCGGAACAAATCTTCTGGCGAGCGACCCGGCAATTATGCCCGATGTGGACGGCACATATCGACGAGAAAACGACCAGATGGAACTATATCTGTATGTCTTGTGTCCACCCCATCCGACAACCTCATCTGCCCAGACCATTATGTTCTGGGTTACTGCTAAAATCACAGATTAAAATTATTGAGATGGAATAAAAAATTTCGGCATCGAAAACGGACCTTTATGAAAGTTGAAACTCTATCACGGAAGGAACTGGCATATTATCGTCTTCTCTGGACTTCGAGGGGACAGAAAAAATTTTTTAAATTTGCGCTGGAAGGCGAAAAATTCGTTCTGGATTTAGTCCATCACTACAAAAATTCCCCCTATAATCTCGAAGAAGTTCTCTTCGATGCAGTTTTTCTGTCCCGAAGCAAAAATAATTTTTTAAAAAAACTCAAAGACGAACAAATACCCTTTCGAGTTGTAAGACATTATCAACTGGAAAGAATTCTGCCAGGTCGTTCGCCGCAGGGGATTATGGCGGTTATAAAAATGCCCGAACAAACGGATGACCAGCGTCTTGGAAAAATTCTGGCATCGGGCGGGCGTGCTATCTTCCTCGATGGCGTGCAGGACCCGGGCAATGTCGGAACACTCATTCGTTCATCTGCTGCCTTTGGAATTAGTGCAGTTGTCGTCGGTCAGGACAGCGCAAGATTGTATAATCCAAAGACTCTTCGTGCTTCGGCGGGAACTTTTTTAAAAATCCCCGTGCTCGACCTCGTCCACAGAGATGCTGTCGAAATTGTGATGAAATTTAAAAATCACAACTTCAATGTAATAGCGCTTTCAAAGGGAAAAAATGCAATTCCTTTGAAAAAATTTTCGCCTCCAAAAGATGCACTATTCATAATTGGGAATGAAGGCAGCGGCATAAGAAAGGATGTGCAAAAGATTGCGGAAGAAACTGTATCAATCGAAATTTCACCCGATGTCGAATCCCTCAACGCCGCTGTCTCTGGCTCAATTCTTATGTTTCACATCCAGGGTAAATGACCTAAATTTCTTGCGACGGAATTATTTTCGTCTATTTTCTCTCTATGGTTGAGAACCTTCGACATCACTGCGGAATTTTTGGGGTAATTGGTCATCCCGATGCGGCGCGGCTTACCCGTCTTGGTCTTTATGCACTTCAACATCGCGGACAGGAAAGCGCTGGCATCGTTTCTACCGACGGGGAAAATATGTTTGAAAGAAAACGGCTCGGTCTCGTGAGCGAAGTTTTTCCCGATGAAGAATCAATTTCGCAGTTGAAGGGCGATGCGGCGATTGGACACAACAGATATTCCACAACGGGAACCACTCTGCCTGTGAATACTCAACCGTTTCTCATAAATTTTTATCGCGGAAAAATTGCCGCAGCGCACAACGGAAATCTCGTAAACGCAAGCATCCTTCGGGAACGAATGGAACACGAAGGTTCCATATTCAGAACGACGACGGACAGCGAAGTGGTGCTACATCTAATTGCCCGCTCCCGACGACACACAATTCCCGAGATGATTGCAGATGCACTTGGACAGGTGAGAGGCGCGTTTTCGATGGTATTTCTGACGAAAGATATGCTCATCGCAGTGAAAGACCCATTATCGTTTCGTCCTCTTGTAATTGGTCATAAGGATGGCGCACATTTTATAGCATCGGAATCGTGCGCGTTCGACCTGATAAATGTCCCGTTCGATAGATGTCTTCGTCCCGGAGAAATGGTGGTTTTCAGAAGGGACAGTGAACCAGAATATATTTCCCCGTGGGGCGAGACAGATGTGGGCTCGGAAGCAGCTTGTATCTTTGAGTTCATATATTTTTCGCGCCCCGATTCCGTCGTTTTTGGCGCGCCTGTTGACAAAATACGGAGAAGGATGGGCTGGAAACTTGCCGAAGAACATCCCGCGGATGCGGATATCGTTATATCCGTTCCCGACAGTTCCAATACTGCTGCGCTGGGCTTTTCTGAAAAATCGGGTATTCCCTTTGAACTGGGACTGATAAGAAACCATTACATCGGAAGGACCTTTATTCAGCCCACACAGATAATTCGTGAATCGGGAGTTAAATTGAAATACAACCCCGTTATAGGCGTGCTGAACGGCAAGCGTGTGGTTGTGGTGGATGATTCGATAGTCCGCGGGACGACGAGCCGTCAACTTGTAAAAATGCTGCGCGATGCTGGGGCGTCGGAAGTCCATATGAGAATTGCATCGCCGCCTATTGTCGCGCCCTGCTATTATGGAATTGACACGCCACAGCGGGAACAACTTATCGCGGCAAACAAATCGATTGATGAAATAAGGGAGTTTCTCGGCGCAGATTCACTTGCGTATCTATCTTTGAAGGGAATGTTATCCATCAAGGGATTGCCGAAAATAGGATATTGCACTGCCTGTTTTGGAACGGAATATCCAGTTAAGGTCGAGGACAGCGGCGGAAAGGAAAAGATGGAAAACAATCACAATTCCATCCATTGAATACTCGAAAGCCCATCATAATTCAAACACAATGCCCGGGCTATTTGCCCGTTCCAATCGATATTTCAGAAATGGAATCGAGCAGTGATTTTATCGCCACTTCGACCATACTGTCGTCGGGTTGTTTCGTCGTGATTTTCTGAATCCACAAGCCTGGTGCGACGAATATTTTCCCGAGCGAACTTTTTCTGGCGAGTTTATCGGAAATTTTTAGAATTTCATAGGAAATCCCCGCCAGAAATGGAAGCAGCAGCAAATGGAATGGCAATCTAACTATGGGTTTTGGTGCAAAATGCCATATCAGATATACAAATCCATCGAACGCAGCGAACAGAAATATCGCCATTACAGCGACAATCAAGATAAAACTCGTTCCACATCGTGGATGGAATGTGGAATATTTTTGAACTCTCTCCACCGTCAGCGGTTCGCCCCGCTCGAATGCGTGAATGGTCTTGTGCTCTGCGCCGTGATATTGAAAAAGCCGTCTCACATCCTTCATAGATGAAATTGCAATTAGATATCCGAGAAACAGGATAACTCTCACCACGCCAGCCAGCAAATTGAACAAGAAAGGTTTTTCCCGAAATCCCAGCAAATTGGCAATCCACAGGGGAAGATATGCGAACAGCAGAACACCTGCCGCCAATCCCAGCGTCATCGATAGCGCGGATAGGATTTTTTTCGTTATCGGCGGATTTTTTTCGGTCTCGCCCATAGCGATGTGCGCAGAATCCTGAAGCGTTTTTATGCCCCAGTACAGCATTTCGCCGAGATTAACAATCCCTCGAACGAGTGGAATGCCGAGTATTTTATTGCTTTTCGTGAGCGATTCAAAATGCCATCCCTTGACGACGATTTCGTCGTCGGGTTTGCGAACGGCGATTGAAATCCTGTTGGGCGAGCGCATCATTATGCCTTCAATTATTGCCTGCCCGCCGACCGAAAACGCACCATTGCCCTTCGATACTCTTGATATCTCTTTCTGCGGCAGATGGTTTTCCTTAACATCATCGTTCAAGTTGTTCACCTCTTCGTTCATTTGATAAGGATTGTTCGGCGTGAGGATAAAATTCTTCCTTTATCGTCCACCGCGCTGAGCAATAAAATTCCAGACGGCAGGTCTTTCCCATCGAGATGAAAGACGCCGCCTTCACCGTCGATGACATTAACAGTTCTGCCATCTATTGTCGATACGACGATTTTTTCAGCCTTCGGCGCCACGATTTCGCAGGTGCTGTTGAACGGCGAAGGCGAAACTGTTATCGTTATCTTTTCGGGTTCAGGTGTCTTATTTGCGATGGCGCTTGTATCGCAGATGAACTGCGGAACACTTCTTCCAGATGTTCTGCCAAGAAAATCTTCCACGACGACGAAATACCACAGTGAATCCGATGAGGTATCGGCATCGATTGTGTATTCCGTGTCTGCTATGTCGTATATGGTGTCGAGCGGTGCGGGACTTGTTCCTGCGGAATCGCCTGACTGGTAAATGATATATCGTAGAAAATCACCCGAACCGGACATCGACCATCGCAGAATAAAATTGCCGTCGGAAATTTCAGCCGTCAGTTCAGGCACATCCGGAATTGCGACATTTCGGTTTCTTCTATCGCCGAACATTTCCGCCCAGAACTTATACCCAGCGAGGGGCTTGTTGTCTATTTCCCATAAATATAAATCGCCGCTTCCGGTTGCGGCAACTATCTTTGTGGAACTGTCGTCTTCAAAAACTGCGGGGGATAAAATTCCCGCATCGCTTTCTGCCATCGTATCTGGAAAATTTTCCGGATATAATGCTCCAGGGTCCATAGCAATCAGGTATGCCAGTTCGCTGCTCTCCTGCGACATCTGGAAGATGAACTCTGGACCTGCGGAGTTATCGATATCGCACAGCATAATTCCGCCATAGATGTGTCCGTATGACATATGAAGAGCCACACCGCCGAAACTCACAAGAGCGCCGCTGCCATCTATGGAAAAGACTGTCCCGTTTATCGAGCCGAAACTGATGTCATAGGAATAATCTCCGTTCACATCGCCTATGGCAGGGGAGGAATAAAGCCAGGTTCCGTATGCGCCTGTTATCGTGAATATGGGCAAATCGAGGGATGGTTCGTCCGCATCGATTCGATACACCACGCCGTATTCTCCGCCAGTTATCTGGTGCGCTCCGCAGAAAATTTCCATTGCGCCGTCGTCGTCGCAGTCCCACAGAAATGGCGATGAATAACTGAATGCCGCGTCCACGAGTTCCAGAGGAAAACTATCCACAGGGGAACCATCGGGATTAAATGCGAAGATCTTTTCGTATCCTTCTACGATGATTTCGTCCTCGCCGTCGCCATCGATGTCTCCGCAGGATGGGGTTGCGACGGCGCTTCCTGTTGAAGAAGAAAAATCTGCGCTCCAGAGAACATCTCCGTCAGACGAACAGCAGAATAGGGTGGTATCCACAGCGGAAAAAATTTCGAGATTTCCATCGTCGTCCTCGCCGATGACAGGGGAAATGTATCGGGAATTTTCGCCGAGGGTAATTGTCCATTCAACCGCCGCGGTGGTTCCGTCCCACATAATTTTGGTCAATATGCCATTTTCGGACAATACGAAGATGAAGATACCAGAATCACAGGGTTCCCACGCAATTTTAGATGTGATATGTCCCGAAAGCGCAATCGGAAAACCATCCACGAAACTGCCATTTGTATTTATCAGATACAGCGAATCATCGGTGGAACCTATCGCAATGAACGATGCGGAATCAGTTTTCACAATTGCTGGTGCTCCCCATAGAGGTTCATCGCCAGTTCCAAGCGAAACGGGAAATCCATCGACCTGTGCCAGAAGTGGTATTTCGAGAAACAGCATTAAAATTGTCGAAATTATGATTTTCATATCGAAAAAATTATAATTGAAACCTGAAAATATTATGGTGCATAAATTTAGCAAGACTTTTTTGCATTCGGAGTTTTCAACTAATTTTGTGTAATTTCTAAAACTGGCATAGTTATTAGTTTTCTGGCACTGTTTATGTTATTGAGTGCGCCGCAAAAACTGAAATATACGCTTTTTTTAAAAAATCCCTAACTTTTCCATTGCCAGATAAATCAGCATCGCTTATCTTGCTCTCACCATAGAAATGCTATTTTATTTGAGCCTCCCTGCTTTTTCTATTTTTTATTCCAGGGAGGTAATTTATATAACCTCATCGGATTACACAAAATATTATGAGTTATAATTAGGGAATGTCAGGTTGGTAAGGAGTCCATTACAATAGATGACCACTCTTGACATATAAAAGTTTTCATCATATTTTAGTTTATAAATATCAAAGGCGGAGGCTAAATGAAAAAAGTTCTCATAGCAAATCGAGGGGAGATTGCGATAAGAATAATTCGTGCCTGCATCGAACTGGGATTGAAAACGATAGCAGTTTATTCCGAAGCGGACAGGGATAGTCTTCACACCTGGCTTGCCGATGAAGATATCTGCATTGGTGGTTCCCGTCCTGCGGAATCTTATCTGGACCCGAGAAGGATAATATCTGCTGCAATCATCACAAATGCCGACGCAATCCATCCTGGGTATGGGTTTCTTGCTGAAAATGCCGATTTTGCCGAAATCTGCGAGGAACACGGGATTATATTCATAGGACCCACGGCACAGCAGATAAGGATGATGGGGGACAAAGCCGAAGCCAAAAGACTTATGTGCGAAGCTGGTGTCCCCACAGTTCCAGGGAGCGATGGGCTTGTCGATGAACTCGACGACGCCAGAAAAATCGCAGACGAAATTGGATATCCCGTGATAATCAAAGCCACAGCAGGCGGCGGTGGAAAAGGAATGAGAATTGCTCACGATGAATCTGAGCTGATAAAGAATTTTGAGATGGCTCGCACCGAAGCAGGAGCTGCATTCGGAAATCCCGGCGTGTATATTGAAAAATTCGTCGAAAATCCCCGACACATCGAAGTGCAGCTGCTCGGCGATGGAAGGGGAAATGTAATCCATCTCGGCGAAAGGGATTGCTCAATTCAGCGAAGACATCAAAAACTCATCGAGGAATCGCCATCTCCAATAGTTGACGAGGAGCTGCGCAATAAGCTGGGTGCTGCTGCCGTTGCAGGCGCGAAAAAAATAAATTACCGCGGTGCAGGAACCATCGAATTCCTGGTGGATAAGGAAAAAAATTTCTACTTTATGGAAATGAACACTCGAATTCAGGTTGAACACCCGGTAACTGAGATGGTCACAGGAATTGATTTGATTAAGGAGCAGCTGGGCGTCGCCATTGGAAAGCCTATGAGATTCAAGCAGGAGGATATAAAGATTTCCGGACACGCCATAGAGGCGAGAATAAATGCCGAAGACCCGTTCAATAACTTCGCTCCATCGCCGGGGAAGATAACAAGTTTCCACCAGCCTGGAGGTCTTGGCGTTAGAGTGGATACGCATATATATGCCGGATACACAATACCGCCATATTATGATTCGATGCTCGCCAAGTTAATCGTCTGGGGTGATGAACGAGGAGAAGCAATAGCCCGAATGAGAAGAGCGCTCAGGGAATTTATCGTCGAAGGTGTGAAGACGACAATTCCATTTCATCAGAGAGTTATGGAGGACGAACGATTCGTGAGCGGAAATTTCGATACGGCCTTTCTCGAGGACTTCGACTTTTCATAGATATCAGGAATTTTGGGAGAAAATATATGGAGAAGATAACAGTTCGAGAATTTTTCGATAATCGTAAAGAAGTGCTGGAACTGACGCTCCTTTCAGGAGCAGATGGTCTGGATAGCATTCTGGAAAGCCGTGAAGTCCAGCGTCCGAGTATGGCTCTTATGGGATGGTATGAAGAATTTGCTCGCGAACGCATTCAGGTTCTCGGGAGAAACGAGATGTCATATTTACAGAGTCTTTCCCCTGATAAACTCGTCGAAGTCATCGAGAAACTGTTTTCATACAACATTCCCTGCATCATCGTAAGTAAAAATATAGTTCCGCCTCCGGCGATGCTCGAAATATCCGATAGGCGAAAAATCCCGCTGTTTGTGAGCAGGTTGTCCACAGTTGAGTTGATGAACAAAATTTCGCTGTGGCTCGACAACGCTTTCGCGCCAAAAGTCTATATCCACGGGACAATGGTGGATGTATATGGAGTGGGAATGCTATACACAGGGAAAAGTGGCATTGGCAAGAGCGAATGTGCGCTCGATCTGGTCGAGCGGGGACACAGGCTCGTCGCAGACGATGTCGTGGAAATAAAAAAACACAGCGAAAATGTGCTGATTGCATCGGGGACAAATCTTCTCGGACACCATATGGAAATCCGCGGCGTCGGGATTATTGACATAGAAAGGCTCTTTGGCGTGCGCGCTATAAGAATGCAGAAAAGAATTGAACTTGAGGTGAGATTGGTGATATGGGAAGAACTTGAAGACTACGAAAGACTTGGACTGGAAAAACAATTCACGACAATTCTCGGCGTAAAAATTCCAATCGTTACAATCCCCGTTTCGCCGGGGAAAAATCTCACGGCAATATCAGAAGTCATCGCTATGAATCATATGCTCGAAGTATTTGGCGAAAATCCTGCGATGTCGTTCGTGGAAAGACTTAATGAGGAAATCAGGCGAAAGAAAAATTTGCGCGATTATCTTAAAAACGATTTCGAATAATTTTAAAAAATTTTTATCCGATTTTGCATCTTCAAATGAGTAGTTGCAATTTGCAAATGACATCTGGGGCGATACAGCGTGTTTAATAGTCTGCAAAAATTTTTTGTTTCTGTCGCGGAATACTTCGCGCTGGGTATGCATGTCGTCGGAGGGATTTTCGTTCCGCCGCTATATACAGATGAGATTTTCAATCAGATGTATGCAATCGGCGTGCAGTCCTTGCCTATTGTTGCCCTGACCAGTTTTTTCACGGGAATGATTTTAACTCTTCAGACGGGACACGAGATGGCGGTATTTGGCGCAAAGATGTATGTCGGCACACTCGTATCACTCTCGTTGATAAGGGAACTCGGGCCAGTTCTCACGGGTCTTGTTGTGGCGGGGCGCGTCGGCGCAGGAATCGCCGCTGAACTCGGCTCTATGAAAGTCACCGAACAAATCGATGCTATGCGTGCTATGGGAACGGACCCCGTTAAAAAACTTGTCACAACACGAATGCTCGCAGGAGTGATTATGGTGCCTATGCTCACAATTCTCGCCGACGGACTTGGAATTCTCGGCGGACTTTTCATCGCAAATGCAACCTTCGCAATATCACAGCAGTTCTTCTGGAAAACTGTAATGGACCCGCTGACAATTAACGACATAATAATGGGGC
>JAGHAI010000212.1 GCA_021161555.1 bacterium | reverse complement strand
TGCGATAAAGTAAATTCTCTTGCCGCGGAGTATAATTTTCTCGGAGGATTTCGTCTGCGCCCCATTTATTTTATCCCTGCTTTCAACAAATTTTACGGAAAAAGATGTGGTGGTGCGCAAATTCATATCATTAAAAGAGAAGAGTTCAATCCTGTTATAGTTGCTTTTGCAATATTGAAAACAATTATTAGATTGTATCCCGATGAATTTTACTTTAAGGAACCGCCATACGAATTTGAGAGTGTGAAAAAACCCTTCGACATACTTTCTGGTTCCAGTATATGGAGAGAAATGCTGATAAAAAATGCTCCATTGGACGAATTTCGAGGGATGTTCGATGAAATGGCGGGGAATTTTGAGGGAACGAGGAAAAAATTTTTGGTATATCAATGAATTTTTGTCCTTTAGATTGGATGTTTCTGACAAAAATGTTGCAAAAAATTTCATTGTGATTATTTTATGCCAGATTGGGCGGGTAGCTCAGACCGGTTAGAGCATCTGCCTTACAAGCAGGGGGTCGGAGGTTCAAATCCTCTCCCGCCCACATTTGTATAATTTATATTTAATGTTATAGATTTTAAAATGGCTTCACAGGCGATAGAAGAGTTAATAGCGGAATTGTGTCGTCTCCCTGGATTTGGAGTCCGCACGGCGACGAGAATTGCATACTTTCTATTAAGTCGCCCCAAAGAGGATATTTATGCGCTTATCGATGCGCTGAAAAAATTTGCCGAAAATGTGAAAGTATGTTCAATTTGCTTTAATGTTTCAGAATGCGACCCCTGTCCAATTTGCGCGGACGAAAACCGCGACCATTCCGTCATCTGTGTGGTGGAAGAACCGCAGGACCTGGCGGCGATTGAAAATACCGGTGTTTACGACGGTGTATATCACATTCTCGGCGGTGTGCTCGATGCGCTGGAAGGAATTTCCCCCGATGATTTGCACATAAAGGAACTTTTTCAGCGCGTGTCTGAAGGCGATGTGAAGGAAGTAATTCTCGCGCTTAATCCAACATCGGAAGGAGAGACCACGATATCATATCTTACAAAATATTTAAAAAATTACGATGTAAAAATTACCACGCTGGCGAAGGGGATTTCGTCGGGCAGCGACCTTGAATTTGCGGACAAGAGAACGATTCGCCAGGCGCTGGAAAACAGAACGAAAATTGAAGTGGAAAAGTGATTCAGATTTCTATAATCTTTCCCACGCCGCCGTCGATGTATTTATCGGGATACAGGGATTTTATTTCTGATTTGTGTTGTGTGCAGTGAGTTGGACATAGAATGTCCACATCGGCAACCACATCGAATTTGTCGAAACCGTGATAGCCGCCAATAATCGCATATACTCTGCCGAATTGCGACGCAGCATTCAGGATGTTGTCGATGCCTGGATGAGAACATCCAACGATGACGACGATGCCCTTATCTGTTCTGATTGCCAGCGACTGTTCATTGTTTTTTAATTCCCCAGTGGAATAGATATTTTTAAAAATTTCCCTTGCCTCGCTGATGTAATTTACTTTTTGGGCAATCTCCGGTGGTCTGTATGAAGCAGGCACGAAAAGTTCAGCAGCGGGATTTATTTTAAAAAAATCCCCAAGCCCGCCTGTGTGGTCCCAGTGAGAATGGGAAATGAAGACGGCTGAAATTTCAGTCGGGTCTATTGCCAGTTTTTTCATATTGTCGAGCAGGATTTTTCCATTTGCACCGGTATCGAATAGAATTTTTCTGTTTTCAAATTCGACGAGCGCTGAAAATCCCCAATCAGCGCGGCAGTCATCGCGAAGGGTCTCGTTGTCATACACTATTTCAATTTTCATTTTGCACCTCCCCAATCTTTTCCGAAAATTTTTGAAGTTGTTCCATCATTATGGTGGTTTTCATCTCGATTGCCGTGAGAATCCAGAACTGATAATGGTTCACCCGTGCCTGACTGTGCATAAGATAGATAAGTTTCAGGGAAATCAGCAGAACTGCCACATCAAGCGCAATAGTTCCGATGAACTGCCGCCAGAATATTTCGGATATGAATAGCGCGATGACAACGACGAGAAATATGATATTCAGCATTCTGTCTTTTTTAGTGGGTTTTCCGCCGAGTGAACCAATCATTTTTATGAGTTTTTCGTCGTTCAGGTCTTTGAATGCTTCCTTTTCCGCCTGTTCCAGTTTTTTTCGATTAAAATCTTTCATATACGCTCTCCCGTCGATTATGCGCCAAATTTCTTCAATCTTCCTGCATCAGCCATCATAAGCAGTATAATAGCCTCAGCAGGTATATGCCCGATTATGCCCTTTGCGCATTCTCTTTCGGAGAATTTTTGTGCATCGTCGGCAAATGTATATCTGCCTTTTATGAGCAGCGGAACAGGATGCCAGCTGTGAGACTTCAGGACGGACGGAGTGGAATGGTCACCTGTTATTGCAATTACATCGGGATTTAGAGAAAGAATCTGCGGCAGTTTTTCGTCAACTTCCTCAATTACTTTGACCTTTGCATCGAAGTTTCCATCCTCGCCGTAGGAATCCGTCTTCTTGATGTGAATGAAGAAGAAGTCGTAGTCGTTCCACAGTTTTTTCGCCATATTTATTTCGTCCTCAATGCTTTCTCCGGGGAGGTCAGGACAATCCATACCGACTATGCGCGCCAATCCGCGATACATAGGATATACCGCAATGCCGACTGCTCTCATTCCATATTTCTGCGTGGAAGTCATAATATCGGCAAGTTTGGCGTAGCCCCGCAGTAGAACTGTATTCGCGGGGTGTTCGTCCTTGAGAATTTCGGTAGCCATATCAATAAATTTATTCACAATTCGAGCTGTTTTTTCGGCAATGGGTGACAGTGGCATTGCCTTTACCGGGGGTTTTCCCGTCATCTGTGGGTCGGCATCTGATAAAAGAGCGGAAAGTCCATTCCCACGAAGGACAACAGCAAATCTATAGTCTCGTCCCGCTTTTATATCTACGGAAATATCTTCTATTTTCGTGATTTTGTCCTTTAACTTTTCAACCAGTTTTTCGCAGAGTTCCGTCGGGATTCTTCCGGCTCTTCTATCTGTGATGATGCCATTTTCCATTGTAGCAAAATTTCCGCGCATAGCGAGGTCTCCCGGTCCGACATCCATTCCGACGCCAAATGCCTCCAGTATTCCGCGGCCTATTTGATATTTTAAAGGATTGTATCCGAAAAGTCCAAGATGCGCAGGACCGCTGCCAGGGGTAATTCCATAACCAACCGCTCGATGAAGTCCGCAGGAACCGACTTTCGCCAGAGCATCCATATTTGGTGTATGTGCAGCTTCTAATTCGGTTATTCCCCTGTCGTCGGTTGTGCCACCAAGTCCATCCAATACGAGCAGGACGAGTTTTGTGTCATTCTCCACAATGAGTTCGGGCAGAATTTCCTCATACATTTTGAACCCCCAATCATAAAATTAGTTTTGCTCTGTCTCTAAAATACTGGTTTTTAAAATATGTTGCCATTCCCACAATTGCAATCATATTTATCTGCGATGTCAAAAAAATTCAAAATACATTCGGAATACGCTCCGACAGGCGACCAGCCAGAAGCAATCGATGCTCTGGTGAGAGGTATTCTTGAAGGAAGAAAGTATCAGGTTCTTCTGGGTGTTACTGGTTCCGGAAAAACTTTCACGATTGCCAATGTAATAGAGCAGGTGCAAAAACCGACGCTTATAATATCACATAATAAGACTCTTGCCGCACAGTTGTTCGGCGAATTCAAGCAGTTTTTCCCCGAAAATGCAGTGGAGTTCTTCATTTCCTATTACGATTATTATCAGCCTGAGGCGTATATTCCTGAAAGTGATACATACATAGAAAAGGATGCGGATATAAATGAAGACATCGACCGCCTGCGTCTTCGTGCGACATCTTCGATTTTATCCAGGCGAGATGTAATTGTGGTGGCTTCTGTGAGTTGCATATATGGGCTTGGTTCGCCGAAGGATTTCAGGGAGATGTGCGTTCACATTGGTGTTGGTGAGGGTCCGTCTCGAGAGCTTCTTCTTCGTGAGCTCGTTAATATCCATTATGTCCGCAATCCCGTGGATTTCTATCGTGGTGCTTTCCGCGCAAGAGGGGATGTGGTCGAGATTTTCCCTGCGTATGAGGAATTTGTGGTGAGAGTTGAATACTGGGGAGATGTTCCCGAAAGAATTTCTCTAATTCATCCTATCACGGGTGAAGTTTTTGATGACGTGAAGGATTTCTGGGTATATCCTGCGCGGCATTTCGTCGTTGGGCGGCAGACTTTGCGCGATGCGATAAAGTCCATTAAAGAGGAACTTGCAGAAAGATTGCAAGAACTTCGTTCAAAAGGGAAATTGCTCGAGGCACAAAGACTTGAACAGCGAACGAAATTCGACATCGAATTGATGATGGAGATTGGCTATTGTCCTGGCATAGAGAACTATTCGCGCCATATTTCGGGCAGGAAGCCAGGGGAGAGACCATCGTGTTTGCTCGATTATTTCCCGGATGATTTTCTCGTAGTTATCGATGAATCTCATGTCACAGTTCCACAGCTGAAGGGAATGTATAGAGGGGATAGGTCGCGGAAGGAGACGCTCATCGAATATGGTTTTCGTCTTCCTTCTGCGCTTGACAACAGACCACTTGTGTATGAAGAATTTGAGTCGCTCTGTCCACAGACGATTTATGTGTCGGCGACACCGGGAGATTTTGAGCTTGAACTTACAGGCGGAGAGGTGGTGGAGCAATTGATTCGGCCTACTGGATTGGTTGACCCCAGAATTGAAGTGCGTTCCACGAAAGGACAGGTTGAAAACTTGTGGGTGGAGATAAAGGCTCGCATCGATAAGGGCGAACGTGTCCTGGTGACTACTCTTACGAAGAGAATGGCAGAAGATTTAGCGGACTATTTTTCTTCACTCGGTGCGAAGTCGAGGTATCTTCATTCTGAAATAAACGCCATAGAACGGGTTGAAATTTTGCGGGACCTGCGACTCGGGAACATAGAAGTGCTGGTTGGCGTCAATCTCTTGCGAGAAGGACTTGACCTTCCGGAAGTTTCCCTTGTGGCAATAATGGATGCCGACAAGAGAGGTTTTTTGCGTTCGCATCGCTCACTAATCCAGATAGCCGGTCGTGCGGCAAGACACAGCGCTGGAACCGTTATACTGTATGCCGATGAAATCACGGATGCGATGAGAAGGGCTATCGAAGAAACAGATAGAAGGAGAAAAATTCAGGAAGAATACAACAAGAAGCATAATATCGTTCCAAAATCCATTAGGAAAAGCGTGGATTCGATAATACTGACCACCGCGGTCGCCGATGCCAGGGAAAGCGAGAAGGAAAGCACGGAATCGAAAATCCCGAAATATATAGACGAGCTTCCAATAGAAGCGAAGATTGACGAACTTATTAGATTGATGAAAAAATCAGCGAAGGAACTTGACTTTGAATATGCCGCATATCTTCGCGACCAGATAAAGCAGTTTCAGGAAGAGTTGAATATACCAGAATTGAGAATAGGCAAAAAGAAAAGGCGTGCGCCCTTCCGAAAGCGGAAGAAATTGGGCAAATATTTTTGATTAAGATAGTTATTTCTTTTCGCTTATTGCACGATATATTTTTTCGGAAATTTCCGCTATTCTGAAAGGTTTTCTAATAAAGCCTTTTGCGCCGACATCCATACACTTTTGAACTATATCAGCGTGAGCGTATCCGCTTGCCATAAGGACTTTTGCGTCGGGGTCTATTTCCATAATTCTTCTCAACGCTTCGTATCCATCCACCTGCGGCATCACCACATCGAGGATTATCAGGTCTATTTCGTATTTTCTCCTGCGGAAGAGTTCTATCGCTTCTCTGCCGTCAACGGCGGAAATCACTCTATATCCTCTGCTCTGCAGCAAATCGACCAGTAGATTTCTCACAATATCTTCGTCATCAACGATTAGGATGGTCTCGTTGCCTTTGTGTAGTTCACCCGATTCGAACACCGTTTTTTTAATAATTGCTTTTTCTTCCGCAGAAGGTATGAAAACTCGTATGGTAGTTCCTGCCCCTGGCTTGCTTTCCACAGTGATATGTCCATTATGCTCACTAACAACATTATAGACAATCGATAATCCCAATCCAGTGCCTTTTCCTGGTTCTTTTGTGGTGAAGAAAGGGTCAAATATGTGCTCGATTGTTTCCTCATCCATCCCTCTTCCATTATCTTTCACCGTAAAAAGCACATAATTTCCAGGCGAAACGCCTTTGTAATCAGCCATATTTTTACTGTCTATACTTATATTCTCAGTGCTGATTACAAGTTTTCCACCGTTGGGCATAGCATCGCAGGAATTTACGCACAAATTCATAAGAACCTGTTCCATTCTTGTGAGGTCTCCTATGGCGATTGGTTCATCATCGGCGAGTTCGGTGATTATTTCTATTTTTCTCGGCACGGTTTTGGATAGTATTTCCACAATTTCAAGGACCGCATCGTTGGCGCTGAAAGGCTCTATGTCTATTGTGTCTTTTCGGGAAAAGCTCAATATTTGCCGTGTCAGTTTCGCAGCATCGAGACCTGTTTTCAATATTTGTTCAGCATATCGGAAATTTGGGTCGGAAACGGAAATGTTTTCCCTCAAGAGTTCTGCGTATCCAATAATTCCGTTGAGCAAATTGTTGAATTCGTGCGCTATTCCACCAGCCAGCCTTCCTATTGCTTCGAGTTTTTGAACCTGCATCAATTTTTCTTCCAGCGCTTTTCTTTCATTTTCGGATTTGATTTTTTCCGTCACATCTGTGGCGAGGACAAGCACAGCAGTTTTCCCCATAAATTCTATTGGTTTTGAAATCATTTCTGCGATGATTTTTTCGCCGTCTTTTCTGACCAATGTTTCTTCTATTGATGGCAGGCTTTTCTTTTCGGTTAATAATTTATTTATCCGCGCCCTGGCGGATACAGCGCTTTCAGGTGCAATTATATCCATAACGGGTTTTCCTATTAGTTGTTGTGGAGATTCATAGCCCAACGACTTTGCCGCCTGTGGATTTGCTATGATAAAATTTTCCCCGTCGTGTATGATAATTCCAATAGGTGCATTATCAAACAGCAGACGATACATTCTCTCGCTCTCAGCTAATTTCTTAACCGCAGTTTCCTTTATTTCTCTCAACCTTGATGTGTATAATGCAAATGCTATGTCTTCGGAAACCTCTTTTAGTAGCCTCAATTCTGCTTCATCTTTGGGTATTTCATCGTCTGAAAATATATTTAGAACACCATATATATCGTCCTGGTATATTATTGGAAATGATGTCCAATATTTAATTCTATTTTCCTTTAATTTTTTTATTATGTGATTATCCAGGTTTGCGTTTTCTTCGATTTTTCCAGATGAATGTGTTTTTTGTCGGTAAGCTGTTTGGAAAGGGGTATCGTCCAATTGAGATAATTTAATAAGTTCTTTTTTATCCGAATAATTTTTGGGGCAGTAAACTTTTTTTCCGTCATCATCGTAAATAATAACCCAGACTAAAATGTAGTTTGCAAAATCTGTCAGGGCTTCGCAGCTTTTTTCGAGTATGTTTTTTATATTGTTTTCACGCACTATGTATTGATTAACTTTTCCTATAGCCTTTAATAAATTATTTAGGAATTTTATTTGTTTTTCCATCTTTTTATATTCAGTAATATCGGTCAGATTTACCATAGCTGCATCTTTTCCATCATATTTTATCATTTGTGTAGATAATATTAGATTTAATTCTTGTCCATCAGTAGTTTTTGCTTCAATTTCGTATGTATTCACTACTTTTTTATCTGCAAATCTTGCCATCATTCTTTCATTAAGCAATTTTTTTGTTTTGTCGGGTGCAAGACTAATAAGGTATGGTATTGTTATCTTTTTGTCTTCTGATATTTTTAATAGCTCATAGAGATATTTGTTGGCGAACATAATGTTATATGT
>JAGHAI010000133.1 GCA_021161555.1 bacterium | reverse complement strand
TGAAACTTCTGCATCCTGTCGACTTATGGTCCTGGTGAATTATACGAGTTTGATAATAATTCATCAAATCTTCAAAGTAAATTTTTTCACTCGGACCTTTAGCCATCATTGCAAAGAAATTTCCCCAAAAGGCATTAGCTGATAAGTGTATCTTCCCAGAAGGCTTAGTCACCCTCACAAGTTCACTAAAAGCTTTTTCTGTATTTTGGCAAAAACTAAAAGCATCTCCCAGACACATAACATAATCAAACTGGGAATTTTCAAACGGCAAATCCGTTATATCGCAAATCTTATTTTCAATTCTTTCCTGTAACTTCATTTCTTCGATTTTCTCCTGTGCTCTTCTTAACATTCCTTCCGATATATCGCAGTTTATTATCTTTAGATTCTTATTTATATTGGCAGCTCTTATGCTAAATTCGCCTGTGCCACCTCCCGCGTCCAATATTTTCCCGCTTTTGGGGAGATATAATTTTAAGTAATGCTCTATCATTTCATACCAGAGCTGAATATAAGGATTATTCATTTTTTGCCGGTCATAATTTTTACCGTTGCTATATTTCATATTTTCACCTCGATTATTTATATGATAACTTGTTTATATCAGATTTTTGCGTATACCTAATTATAGCGCACCGCACACCCCCAACAGCGAAAAAATGATAATATTACGCACAATGAACCTTACCTATTTTTATTGTTGTCTGCATTTGTTTTTCCCAGTATAAAGATATAATAAAATGTTCTGTCAATCAATGATAAAGAATTCTTCTCTTGCTATTTTCTTTTTCGGATGTATCTTCACAGAAGCAGGAGGTTTGAAATGGGAAGGAAAATAAATTTTATACTCGGTTTTCACATTCATCAGCCGGTAGGCAATTTCGATTCCGTCTTTGAGCGGGCGACGAATGATTGCTATCGTCCGCTGCTTGAAGCAATGCACGGACATCCGCAAATTCCGTTCGCTCTGCACATAAGCGGTCCTGTGTGGGAATATTTTGAGGAAAACCATAGAGATATTTTTGAAAAAATTTCTGCAATGGTAGATAGGGGACAATGTGAACTTCTCGGCGGCGGATTTTATGAGCCAATATTAACGGTCATCCCGCGCGAGGATGCAATCGGTCAAATTGAAAAGATGGCGGATTTTCTCGACGAAAGATTTTCATATCGCCCCGATGGAATATGGCTGACGGAACGAATATGGGAACCGCATCTGCCTGCGCTTCTATCGGAAGCAGGCATAAAATTTCTCGCCGTGGATGATTATCACTTAAAGGCAGTTGGAATAAGCGGGAACGATTTGCTGGGATATTTTATCACGGAAGAGAACGGAAAGACGACTGCAATTTTCCCTATCAGCGAGTTTTTGAGATATACCATTCCCTTCGCCGATGTGGAAAAGACGCTTCGATACCTAATTTCGATAGCAGACGATGAGGAGGAGCGTCTGGTTGTCTTCGCCGACGATGGGGAGAAATTTGGACTGTGGCCCGGAACGAAAAAGTGGGTGTGGCAGGAAGGATGGATGGAAAAATTTCTCACCGCACTGGACGAAAACAGCGAATGGATAAACATCATTTCCTTTTCCGATGCGCTGGTGGAAATCGACCCGAAGGACAGAATATATATGCCGACGGGTTCATATTTTGAGATGAGCGAATGGACATTGCCCGTGGATATGTCATACAAGTTTCACAGGTGGGTTGAGGAATTGAAGCGGGAGGGAAAACTGGAAGAGTTGCGTCCCTTTGTGAAGGGCGGTTTCTGGAGAAATTTTCTGGCAAAATATCCCGAATCGAACTGGATGCACAAACGGATGCTGTGGATTTCTCAGCAGTTGCGTTCAAAGAGAAGAAGAATAGGGAAAAAGGTGGATGAGGCAAGAATATCGCTGTATCGTTCTCAGTGTAATTGTGCGTATTGGCACGGCGTTTTTGGGGGATTATATCTTCCGCATCTGCGGGAAGGAGTGTGGACAAATATTCTGAAGGCTGAAAGTATAATCGAACGGGAAGCCCCATCCCGCGCTGTGGTGAAGTGCGATGTCGATGCAGATGGAATGGATGAAATTCGCATTTCAAACGGAGAAACAGTTATGTGGGTCGTTCCGCACCGTGGGGGAGCAGTTCGAGAAATATCATTTTTGCCAACGCAGACTAATATGATAGACACACTGGCAAGACACAGAGAAGGTTATCATAAACTTTTGTGGGAAGCCCAGCATTCTCAGAACAGCGATGAACACGCTTCAATACACGATAGAATTGTGGCAAAAGAAAAAGGGCTTACAGAAATTTTGCACTACGACAGTTATTCTCGTTCCTTTGCTATGGAGCATTTTCTGCTTACATTTGCTACCATTGATGAAATAGAGCAGTGTAAATATATAGAATTAGGTGACTTCGTCGATGGTGCATATAATGTTGAAAAATTGAGAAAAGTCAGGGGAGATACAGAAATAGTTCTCCACCGTGACGGGGCAATTCGATATGAAGGGCAGAAATTTCCCGTTTCAGTGACGAAAAAAATTCTGCTGCAAAGCCCCGGAAGTCATATAATTATCAATTACGAAATAAAAAATAAAAGCACCTGGCGAGAATTTCTGTTTGGTGTGGAAACTAATTATTCTTTATTGTCCCGCGATGACCCTTCGCGATATTTTCTATTTCCCCACGAAACGCTCATTCGTGTTCGCCCTGGTGATAGGAAAACTTATGAGGATGTGGATGGATATGAACTTGTGGACGAAAGCAGAGGTTTTCGCATAAGTTGTCGTTCCAGGATGGATAAATTGTGGCTTTTCCCTGTGGAAACGGTATCAAATTCCGAAGGTGGTTTTGAACGCCTTTATCAGGAGACATCGGTAGTTCATCTTTATCGGTTTAACCTTGATGAGGGCGACAGGATTAGTATTGATATTATGTGGAAATTGGAAAGTGTCTGATGAAATTCACTTTCCCATACTTCGCCACAGAGTTTTTCGCAGCTTATATGGGTCGAGTTCTCTGTCGTAGTATCGTATGAAGGCATCCACCACTTTTGGGTCGAAGGATGTTCCGCGAAGAGATATTATTTCCTCTCTTGCCTCGGCAAATGTCATCGGCGAATGATATTCTCTGAACGATGTTAGAGCATCGAACACATCTGCGATTGCGATAATTCTCGCGCCGAGCGGTATCTGGTCGTTCTTCTTGCCGAATGGATATCCCTTTCCATCCCATCTCTCGTGGTGTTCCGATGCTATCAGGGGTATATCCCGCAGGTGACGGGCAAAATGAATCCTCGAAAGTATTCTATATGTCATAAGCGCGTGTCTTTTTATCTGTTCGTATTCATCTTCGGTCAGTTTGCCTGCCTTTTGGAGAATTGCATCTGGAACAGATATTTTGCCATAGTCGTGCAGTAATGCTGCCCAGTAAATTTTATCCACGCTTTCCTGCGAAAGCCCCATTTCTTTTGCAATGCCTTTTGAATATATGGCAACGCGCCTTGAATGTCCCCGCGCGATTGGATGCTTTGCGTCAATTGTGAACGCCATAACATCGAGGAAACTTTCGAATGTCTTTAGTAGCTGGGTGTATAACATTGCGTTTTCCAGTGCCGCCGAGATTTGTGCGGCAACAGATTGCAGAAAATCGAGGTCATCTTCGTCGAAAACTTCACCATTTGGCTTGTTTATTGCTTCGAATACTCCAAGTGGTCTTCCTCTTCTGTCGAGTAGTGGCAGAGCAGCGATGGAATTGGTTCGATATCCCGTTTTTGCATCAATTGATGAATCGAACCTCGGGTCGGAATAGGCATCGGGAATGAGAAGTGGTTTGTTATTCTCAAGCACCCAACCAATGATACCCTGCCCTGCGGGGACAATTATTGGTTTTGAATTCTGAGCAATTTTTGTCCATAAAATGCCTTTGTCAGGATTGTAAACGAATACTGAACATCGTTCCGCACCGATGCCTGCGGAAGTGCGTTCTATAATTAGAGGAAGGAGATTGTCGATGTCCATCTCACTCTGAAATGCACGACCTATTTCAAGAAGACTCTTAAAGCGACGAACTTCTTCTTCGAGAAAAGAAATCCTTTTTTCCAAGTTGTCGGCAAGCGTGTGCGCAAACTGTTTTGTGTTTTCTGAG
>JAGHAI010000078.1 GCA_021161555.1 bacterium | reverse complement strand
TCCTGATTGTTTTCGTAAAGTATGAGCGTGAATGAATCGACGATTGCGTCAAAATTGTCCACAGCAACATCGGGGACTGTTGGCAGCGCGGTCATTTCATAAGTATTGCAAAGTGCGGTGAGAAACGAACAGATGATTATGTTGCCGGTCTCTTTGATTATCGAGAAATCGATTTCTTCCATTTCAATCAGCGACTGCACACTGCGGTTATAAAGTGCCTTTAATATCTCCATAGTGCTTTGTTCGGAGAAGAAAATTGCCGCTGTGCCATTTATATCGCCGTGAAACTTGCTGAACACAAATGATACAAGTTCACCGTGCAGGACATCTGCGTTCAGCGCCTCTTCTAACCTGCCAAAGGCAATTCCCTCAAACTGCACTTCGATGTCTATCCCGAGCATTTTCGAAAGGACAAGCGCAGCGCCTTTCGCCCCAATTGATGAAATATCGTTCAATAAACGCATTTCACCAGATGAAATCAATCCTGTCGCTTCATCTTCCATCATATCACCATCCTCTCTAAAGATGCTTTTCTTACCATTTCGCTTATGTCGAGTATGAGAACGACATCGCCGCTTCCCAGCAACGACGCGCCCGAAACCGTCTTCACATCGCTTAAAACATCGAGCGGCTTCACGACGAGGTCTTCTTCACGCAAAAGTTCATCCACAGAAAAGCCAAACAGCCTGTTGGCAACATTTGTAATTATCACATTCACATCATCCTTTGAATGATAATCGGGATTTTTGTCGTATAGGACATTCCCCACATCGAGCAGTGGAACGAGTTCACCTTCAAATCTAAAAAAGTTTTCCCCGTTCATCCTTCGTATTTCAGACGGCAAAAACTTTCTTATCGCCTCGACAGTTGTAATCGGAAAGGCATAGACATTTCCACCGACTTCGCAGAGAAGCGACTTTATTATCGCTATCGATATTGGTGCAAAAATTTCAAATGTAGTTCCCACGCCGACTTTCGATTTGACGACAATCGTTCCGCCAATCGATGTCAGTTCCGAGCGAACAGCATCCATTCCGACACCTCTGCCGGATATTTTCGTAGTCCCCGATGCGGTGGTAAAGCCAGGTTCGAAAATTAGATTGAGGATTTCCTCATCGGACATCTGCGAAAGCCGTTCCTCTGTGGCAATTTTCAATGCAAGCGCTGTCTTTTTTATCTTCGATACATCAATACCTGCGCCATCGTCAGATATTGCAATTTTTACCATACCCATTTCACGAACAGCAGAAATTTTTATCAAACCCTTCGGTTCTTTTCCAAGTTTTCTTCGCTTTGCAGGATTTTCTATGCCGTGTGATATGGCATTGCGCAAAATCTGAATTATCGGCGTTTTAATTTTTTCCACAACTCTGCTGTCCAGCTGAATGTCTTCTCCAGAAATGGAAAGTTCTACCTCTTTTTTCTCCTGTTGGGCAATATCCCGCACCATTCTCGGCAACTGGTCAAATATCGACGCCAATGGAACGAGGCGAATGTCCATTATTATATATTGAAAATCGGAGACAATTCTGCGCAGATGAGAAATCGTATCTTTTAAATTTCTGCTTCCAATTCGCACATTCATCATCTCGAGTTTGCTGATGTTTATTAACATTTCCCCAATGAGATTTATGAGGCTGTCGAGTTTCCGCATCGGCACACGGGCTACATCGGATATCGGGGCTTCCCTTTCCATTCTCATCTTTCCCAGTTCGGATTCCCAGCCGCCTTCTCCCATCGCAATTTTTTTGAGAATTTTTTCTATTTCGGGCAGTTCTTCGGGCTCGACTTTGTTCTTTCGAAGTTCCATCAGCATTTTCTGCAGTTCATCGAGGGCAAAAAATACTGCGTTCGCAACATCCTGTGAAAAATCCAGCTTTCTGCTGCGTAGAAGGTCGAACACATCTTCAATTCTGTGCGCAAATTCACTGACCACATCGTATCCCATAGCGGCGGCATTGCCCTTTATCGTGTGAGTTATACGAAAAATCTCCGCTATAGTTTTCTCATCTGCACCGATGCCTTCGAGGGAGACAAGCAAATTGTTCAACTGAGTCAACTGCTCGTCAACTTCGCTCAAAAAAAGTTCAAGATATTTTTCCCTATCAAGCGGCATTTTTTTATATTATTTTTTGCAAAAATATCTTATCATCAGCAATATGGCATAAGCACATCGCCTGAATTTTTTCCAGAACTTTATTTCACATATCTATAAGAAAATCAGTTTGTATTTTCGTCGGGTGGTCCAATGATTCTTTCCACTTCATTCAGCACATTTTCAGGTGAAATAGGTTTCACTATGTATCCTGCGGCGCCACTTTTCAGCGCCTTGTCCACCAATAACCGCTGACCCACCGCGCTGATAATCAATACCTTCGCGTCGGGATAATCCTTCATCAGTTTACCGAGAACTACATTGCCTTCCATTTCTGGCATTATTATGTCAAGAAGCAGCAAGTCGGGCTTAAGTTTTGGATATTTTTCCAGCGCCACTTTGCCGTCCTCGGCTTCGCCAACTACTTCATATCCCGCTTCCTCCAATATATTTGTCAATATTACTCTTATGAATTTGGCATCATCTACAATCATTATTCGCTTGCCCATAGCTTCGCTCCTTGTTTTCTTCCAGAGGATTTTTTAAATCACATTTTAATAATGCTTAAATTTTAATAATATTTCTAAATTTACTTCTAATCAATACTTTTCCAGTTTCTGCAAAGAACCACACGGAACGCCCAAAATCACCACCCACAGATTCCCCAACAATTGGAATATTATATTCATTCAAAATTTTTCTCACCGCTCTTATATTTCGTTCGCCGACATTTGGAACCTGTTTGAATATAAAGAGCTGCGCCCCACCAACGATTTTCGCCACAAGTGAACGAGGATTTTTTATTCCTCTTTCGGCAAATTTTTTCAAAATATTTTTTACTCCCAGTTGAGCATATTTGGCAGGTTTATCGGGTGAAACAAACTTTTCGCTTTCCTCAGGAAGCATTATATGTGCCATCCCAGCAGTTTTAGTTATCGGATGATAAAGACACAGCGCGATACAGGAACCAATTCCAATGGACACAAGAACGCCAGGTGGCTTCGTCAACTCTATCCTGCCGAGCCCCACACTTATCTGATTCCTATCGTCAATTCTCATCTTCAATCCACATTTACTGATAAAAGTTTCTCAGGTCGAAGAATAACGAGAAACTCTTCCTCCACTATGCCGGCAATGTACTTTGCATCCACCTCTGGCGATAGTGAAAAATTTTCATCCACTATTTTTTCCTCATCTATATGAATTACCGACGGCAGTTTCCTTACGAGAAATCCTGCTTTGTGTTCGTCGCTCTCCACAATAATCAACTTTGACATATCGTCCACCTGAGTTTTACTCAAACCAAGCCGCATTTTCGTATCTATTACTGCGAGAATTTCTCCGCGAAGGTTAATTATTCCAAGTAGAAAGTCCGGTGTCTCGGGAACTGGCATAATTTTAGGCACTTCGACGACCTCGCGAACAAAATCTATTGGAAAGCCATAGCGTTCCTCATCGATTTCGAACATTATTATGTCCTTCATTCCCATATCAAGCCTTTCTGTATATTCTGTTATCAAGGTCCACGCACTCGAACTCTTTGATAAATCGGGTTGGCGGGGTTTCTGTCTTACCGGTGATTAGATATCCACCGGGCAACAAATCTTCGTAAAATCGCCTATACATCTTCATCTGCAGATTTTTCGTAAAATAGATGCTGACATTTCGACACACAATTAAATTAAATTTCCCCAGAGATTGACCATCCACGACATCGTGTTTTTTAAAAATAATCATTTTTTTCAGGTTATTCTTAACGCTGAATGAACCGTTGTCTTTTCTTTCAAAAAATATTTTAACATCGGTTGGCGACAATTTAGAAAGGCTTGCAGCATCATATAGCCCTTTTCTCGCCGTATCCAACGCAATCTCATCGATGTCTGTGGCAAAAATCCTGACAGTCATTCTCTCGGGGATGCGCAACTTCATCAAAATCATCGCTATTGAATACGGCTCCTGCCCACGAGAACAACCTGCGCTCCATATCATTAAACTGTTTCCTGCAATTTCCTCAGCAATTTTCGGCAGCAAAAATTTTTCCATTTTTAAAAAAACCTCTGGATTTCGCATAAATTCCGTCGTGTTAATAGTGAGATTTTGCAACAGCTGACTGAATTCATTAACATCGCTCCCGAGTATTTTGAAATACTGCATAGGCGCAGATATGCCCAACCTGTTCATTCTGCTCGCTATTCTTCTGCGAATAAAATTTCTGTTATAACCTGCGAAATCAACGCCATAATGCCTGTGCAGTTCACCGATAACGAGACGAACAAAATCCTGCTGTATGTCCGAAGGATTGAGCATTTTCTATTCTTTCACCTTAAATTTTCCGACAAGTTCTTTAAGTTCAGCAGCGCGGTTGTATAACTGTTCAATCAGCGTGTTCATCTGTTCCATAGAACTCGTTATTTCTTCAGTTGCGGCGGATGTTTCTTCCGTCGCTGACGCTGTATTTTCAGACATCGCCGCAATCTCTGTTATCTTTTCCTCAACGCTGTGCGCACCAGTAGAAACCACATCCCGTATCTGTTCCGAAACGCTGGAAATAACTTTTTTGCCCTCCTCAACCTTCTCAACGCTTGCACGCATATTGTCCACAGCAGTATTAATCTTATTTGTTATATCCCCGATGAGTTTGCTTATCTGATTTGCTGCTTCGCCGGAATCTTCCGCAAGTTTCTTCACCTCTTCGGCTACAACAGTAAATCCCCTTCCTGCTTCGCCCGCCCGCGCCGCTTCGATGGAAGCATTGAGAGCAAGAAGATTCGTCTGATTGGCAATATCGCTTATGACACTTACGAACTCCCCAATTTTTTCAGAATAGGACGCAAGCGCTTCAATCACTTCCATAGTCTCAGTCACCGAATTGCTTATCGCGTTCATTTTGTTCACAGCTTGCTGAGAGCTTTTCACCAGTGCAACGACATTATTTGTCATTTCCTCTATCACATAAGTTGTTTCTTCAACGCGCTTTGCTGTTTTAGCGGTCGATGCCGAAATTTCCTGAATTGTGGCGGACACCTCCTCCGTCGTTGCACCAATGTCCTGATAGCTTACGGTCAACTGCTTCACGAGTTCAGAAACATCGTTTGCCGTTTCGAGAACTTTTAAAATCATCACGCGCAGCCCTTCGAGCATATTATTGAAGGCATTTCCGAGTTCTCCAACTTCGTCGTTTGTGATAACAGGAATGTGAGTCGTGAGGTCTCCCGCACGCTGAGAAATAGCGACAGCACGCTCCTTGACCGATTCGAGCGGATTGGTTATCATCTTTCCGATTTTTGTCCCGGCAATAGCGGCGAGAATGAGGATAATTATCCCCCCAACGATAACGAACAGTCTGTATTTCACTATCTGTCTGTTTATTCGCGCAAGCGACATACCCAACGCAAGACTTCCGACTTTTTGACCCGAAGAAATTATCGGAATATTGACAATCAACATATCGTTCTCAAGAGCGGTCTTCCCTTCGGGGATATTTGAAATTATTTTCATATCATCCTGCGAGAAATTGTATGCGGCAAAAATTTCCTTTTGAGGATTAAAGACGACGATAAACGACAAATCCTCATCCTGAGCGGCGCTCACAAATGCTTCGTTCACCATATCGGTATCGTCAAATTCCAGACCTGGCGCTACATTAACGGCAAACATCTTCGATATAGAAGTAGCCTTGTCCTCAAGGGATTTTCTGGCAAGGTTCGCCTGCTTTGCGGGAAAAAATATCAATATGAAGACAACGATGACAAGAAATGCAAAGAGAAAACTTAAAGAAATTTTCAACCGAACTGAAAGTTTTTTGAAAAAATTCATCATATCCTCCAATATTTATTTTCTCACAGTCTTGTTCACCTTTTGTCAGAAATATTATTTTATTGAAAAGCAGAATTAAAATTCAAATGACAATGCCAAGCGACAACTTGTTATAAACTCAATATTTTTTTAATGGATAACTGAAAAATAAAAAATAATAATGCTTTTAATTGCTTTATTTAATTACTTAATTACTTTTGCGAGTTTCAGAATGTCAGCGCTGAAGTTTGCTCCAAGTTCCTTTGCGACGGGATTGTTTATTATGATTTGAGGCTTTTTCATCTTTATCCCCAGACCAACTGCCACGCCTTTTTCTGCATACTTTGGAACACCTGTGAGGGTTAAAATTTTATTCGACCTGCAAAAGGAAAGTATATCGTCCAGCTGTGAATCAAAACCCGACGCAATATATACGATATTCACACCATAACTCTTGACCGAACTGGATAGTGCTTCATATCCTTTGATAGGAATGAGAAAGACCTGAATGCCATTTACTGTTCTATTCTCTATCTGATTGAAATTTTCCTGAAAATCCCGAAAAGCCTTTGTTGACTTTTTACTTGCGGGATTATACAAAACACCGAGCTTTAATCCATTTTTGCCGCGCTCTGCTATGTTTCTATCGTATTTTAAAATCTTTAAGAACAAATTGACCTGGAGGTCCATTCTAACTTCGTCAATCTGTTCAGCGAACAAACCGACGGAAAACATCAAAATTAAGGCAAATATTAAATGCTTAAAATGCCACTTCATCTTATATATCCTCCTGATAATATTCGCAATTTTTTAAAACTTTTTGTCCACAATCCTCCGACATTATGGATTTGGGTCAGTCTCAAGAATATGAACGAATGTTCCATTTTGAATTTCATATATTTCATAAGTGTAATCTGCATTGTTGTCTCCATATTCATCTATGTTGATATAACCGGATGCGCCATCATAATTTATGGGATTTCCCGACATAAGAATTGTCCTTCCCTGAGCGAACTGCCCCACACTCACGGTATCACCAGGCGGAGTTGAAACCGTTGACAACGAATCCCTAATCACAGAAGGGTCGGTAGTATCGGCACTGAGAATTGCATAAGCCAGCAATATAGCCGCATCATACCAGTGTTCCAGACAACGGTAATTTCTGGGGTCTATGTTCCACATATTCTTATATGCATCCCTAAAATATTCATATCGAATATATTGCTCCGATGTTGCCCCTGAATACGGCGCAAGACCTCTAATACCTTCTGTATTTTGTGCGCCAGCCATCGTTATAAATTCTTTTGACTTTATATTTGAAGTCAAAAACCATTGAGCCTTATATCCACTTGCTTTCCAATCTCTTATTATTTGTGCACCTGATTTAGGATAACCCACAAGAATGACCATCGATATGCTGTCCGTCTCCTTGCTCATTCCCATAGTATCGACAACAGGTGCAAAAAGCGATTCTATTTCCGCAGAATATGAAATCTCACCCGTCGTGTATTTGACGACTTTTTCAATTCTGCCGCCATAATTGCCATAGCGCAACGAAAACCAGTTGATAAAGGAATTCCCATAGCAATCGTTCACACACAACAAACGCACCACAGAATCACCTCTTTCAAATATAAGGTGCTTTGCCAGCGTGTTTGCTTCCTGAATAACATCTGGAACTGTGCGATAGAAAATGCTGTGATAATAGCCCTCATCGAGCCATTTCAACGAGTCAGATGTCGCAGAACCAGATATGATAAAAGTGTTCATATCGCTCACAGCATCGAGCATTTCGCGGGAAACCTGTGAATTGTCTGCGCCAAGTATCGCTATAACTCCCTCGTTTTCTATTAAGTCCATCGCATTAAGCGATGCGGAAAGCGGGTCGGTTTTTGAATCCCGAACCACAACTTCAATTTCTCTTCCAAGAACTCCGCCAGCATCGTTTATTTCACTCACAGCAAGTTGAATTGCCTTTAATTCAGCAGAACCAAAAGCGCCGCATTCACCTGAAAAAGGCAATATCACACCAACTTTTATTATGTCATCATTTTGGGAAGATGTGTCATCAGAATCATCTTCCGCACAACCAATTAGAAGCATAATTCCCAGCAGTAATATCGCAATGGCAATATATTTATTATTTTTTTGTATCATTCTATCCTCCAATATACTTCGTCAAATCTTTAATAATTATATTTATATATCTTCAGCAAGCCATTGTGTTGCAAAATAATATTTATATTTAAAATCTCTGGATTATATTTATGTAGAAAATTCTTCTCTCGCCAGGAATGTCAACTCCGTTGTATCCTGGCTCAACATATCGCTCGTCCGTGATATTTTTTATGGAAAGCGCAAATCTCGTATCGTCTCCCTTAAATAATTTTAACCTCGTCGTGGAAAGAGTGAAGTTATATACTTGATAAGCACCCAGTTTGTAAACTTCGCCTCCATTCAGAGCGATATTTGGTTGAGATGCATTTCTTTCGCCAACGAATTTTTGTTCAAAATTGAAGTTCAGCCTTATCTCAGGTATGGTATAATTTATACTGCTGTATGACAACAGGCGCGGACATTCAAATGAAACAACATCAATTGTCGAAATATCATCCCCGTTGTTCTGTTCATCAGAAGAACGCTTCTGCGTATGCTGGTAGGATACACTCCAATTAACTGCAAAATTTCTCCTGCTCCACCTGAGATTTCCTTCCACGCCGGAAATGCCGACATTAGCGCAGTTTTCCGCCTGCAGAAGACCATCCTTATATACAAAGCCCATTTTGTCATCGATGAGATTATAAAACACATCGAACGAGGCGCTGAAATCCTCTTCATTTATCGGCGTTAGTTCGATGTCAAAGGTTCTCGCCTTTTCGGGAACGAGGTCGGGATTGCCAACTACATCGCCAGCATACATCGGCTGTGCAAACAGAAGATTGGGAGTTGGAACATTGAAAGACGAGCCGAACAAAAGTTTAAGATGACCATTATTGGCGAAATTGAAGACAGCGCCGAAACGAGCGGTGAAAAAATCGCCATATACATTGTGAACATTATATAAAATTCCCTGCGTAAAGCTCAACTGCTCCGAAGGACGATATACCGCCTGAGTATAAAGCCCCATCAGAGAATAACTGGTGTCACGGTTTGTAAAGGAAGTATCGCAAAGCGTTATCGAATCGCGCTGATGATATTCGCCATAACTTCTCTCATAAATAGACCAGATGGTTTCAATGTTGTAGTTGTCCACATTATATTCAGTTCCAATAGCAAGACCAATTTTTTCAGACGGCGAATATTCCAGCTGAGCGCCAACATCTATGCTCGAATATCCCATATCTCTGCGTTCATAGTGGACATCACTTCCGTAGCTCAGCTGTTCATCTGGATTTGGTCCACCGCCGGAATACGAAAATTTAAACTTCGTGAAAAGCGTCTGACGAAAATTTTTCTCCCACTGCAATTTTCCAAAATAGTTGCTCAACGAAATCTTATTCCTGTGCGTTAGAGTTCCCCAATCGGAAAACTCGGCACTGCTGGATAGATACTGCAAACTTGCGTTCATCTTTATAGAACCGAATTTTTCATTGTAATAAATTCCCTTCGTATAGAAACTGACAGGAAGAGCATCATCGTCCTCCGACTTCATTCCCACATACATTTCAGCCAGAGGTGAAAGGTCTGGTATTTTTAAGCCCGAACGATTGCTGTTAAATCCCGAAATAGCCACAAGAAGGTCAGAATTCTCTGTCCTTCTGCCGAATAGAAGTTCCCCGCCATAAGCGGCGTCTTTTTCGTTCTCTGAGCCGACTTTTAGATGAGCAAGAACACCATCGATGTCATCGCCCTCTTTTGTCACGATATTGACGACGCCAAGAAAAGCATCAGGACCATAGAGCGTTGAGCCAGGACCGATTACGACTTCAATTCTATCCACAGCATCTATTGGAATCAGCTCGGGACCCAAAAATTTTGTGCCGTCATACTTAAAGGCGATGGGCTGATTATCTATCATAACCTTGATAATTCTGCTCCATCCCCGAACACCAGCGCTGATGCCACGAACACAGACATTGTAATTGTAATGGTCATAGGATACATAAATTCCAGGAATTGACGAAAGCGCTTCGCCAACAGATTTATAACCGCGCTGACGAATTTCTTCCGCGGTGATAACCCTGATAACAGACGGCGCCTGAGTTATCCGCAGAACATTCTGCGCAGACGAAACCACCTTGACATCGAGAAGTTCTTCCAGCGAAAGTTCGTTTAAATTTTCTTCCTGCGCACCGATAGGCACACCGAAAAGAAATATCAGTATAAACAACAGCAATACCGCCCTTTTCATATATATCCTCCAGATATTTTTTTCATAATTATCTTTCAATTTTCTCGATGGCTTTCTTCATATCCTTCACATCAATTTCGGAAAACAAACTATCCACATTCAATAAAAGTATAACTTTTTCATCGTCAACGGCAACTGAACTGAAATACTTTCTGGCATCTGTTTCGAATATCAAATCAGGCAATTGCAATATCCTGTCTTTTTTCAGCGATTTTATCACACATTCAGAACCAATTAAAACGACAAGGGAAATTTTTGCCGAATGTAATATTATCGCCTGGTTCTTCAGGACTCTTTCTCTAAAAATACCGAATTTTTCGTAAAAATCTACAACAGGATAAATTTCGTTCTTAAATTTAAAAAATCTGGCACCGTCAACTTCTACCCTTTCAAACTCACCTGCATCGACGATTTTTTCCACATAGGGCAAAGAAACACCCAGTACAACATCCCCAAGATTAAATATAAGGAAATTTTCACTATCGTTCATTTTGAGTAATCACTTTTACTATTGCCGACTTTGTCTCATTTTCATCGATTGGCTTGGATATAATTGCGCTTACGCCTGCCTTCAATTCCTGAAGTATAGTGTCTGCAGAACCGCCAACACCACTCATAATGATTATCTTCGCCGCCTCGTTCAATTCCATTATTCTTCGTATGAGTTCTTCGCCAGGCATATCGGGCATAACAAGGTCGACTATAACTATGTCGGGATTAAGATTTCTGAACATTTCTATGGCTTCCGGTCCATCCTTTGCGGAACCGACAACCCTTACATCGGGAATTGAATTAACTATATCCTTCAATTGCTTGCGACATAGAATACTGTCGTCAACGATGAGAACTTTTTTTTCAGTAGCTAATATCCCCTTATTCTTTCTTTCGTCAGATGGAGGAAACCACATAATCCCCACTTCGAGATAACCTATTGGAACTGTGGCAGGAAAGACCAGAACCTGTCTATCATTTTCTATTTCAACTAATTTATTATCCCTTCTAAATATGCTCTCCGGCGGAGAAATATACACCTTCTGCCCAATTTCGAGGATTTGCGAACAGGCATTTCCAGAGACGACATTCGCCAGTTCTCCAACGCAATCTGCGACTATTTCGTCGTCGTATTCTATATTATCATTGCCGTAGAGATTTTTAGTTATCGTGTAAGCCACATTCGGCGGAAGATTGAGAAAAAAATTAAAATCAAGTGTTCCCGTAAAATGCACCGAACTTATGAGGTGAAGGTTTTCTATTTGAGTTGATTTGAAAAATCCCTTGCCGAGTTTGAGGTATAAATTCGCCATTCTTCTGAAAATCTTTATTGCCGTGTCGAGAATTGACATCACTTCTTCGCCTATCTCAAGTCTTTCGGGAATTATATCTTTAAGCGCCTCTATCGGCTTTTGCTCCCTGTGAAATTCATCGAGATAATGCTTCAATTGTCCCTTTGAAAGAAAACCGAGTTTCACAAGTGCTTCTCCGAGATAGATGTGATTGTGTTTCTGAATGTTTATTACTTTTTCAAGTTGCTCATCGGTCAAAAAACCCATATTGACTGCAAGTTCACCAAAAAATTTATCGGTTCGTCTCTGCTCAAGATTAACCTGTTCAACTTCTTCGGGGGTCATAAAGCCTTTATTGATGGCAATTTCGCCTATGCGCATTATTCTGCTGTTCTGATATTCGAGTGCATTCAACAACTGTTCTTCTGTAACATATCCCTTTTCAAGCAGATATTGGCCAAAAAATTTGGGCGTCATTTCCTTCCCCCTATTATTTATATATAAATTTTAATTTTATATAATTTAAAAATTTAAGAAATTTCGTCAAGTATAAATGTTTACAATTGTTTAACAATTAGATATATAAGAAAATCTTTTGGAATATCTTAATATTGTATTTAAT